>CAMNPA010000121.1 GCA_946547205.1 uncultured Selenomonadales bacterium
TTTGAGCGGCGAACACATTAAACAGCGTATCGGCGTCGTGAAGGCTTAAAAAATTTTTTCATAGAGCTCATTGCACAAAAAAACTCCCGCAGTAAAAAATGCTACGGAAGTTTTTTTGTTGACGTGTGAAATTTATTCGGCGGCAACTGCTTTGTCGACGACGGTCAATTCGCGATAACGAGCCATGCCCGTGCCGGCAGGAATGAGTTTGCCGATGATGACGTTTTCTTTCAAGCCGATGAGCGGATCAATCTTGCCCTTAATCGCCGCATCTGTCAGCACGCGTGTAGTCTCTTGGAAACTCGCCGCGCTAAGGAAAGAGTCCGTTGCCAACGACGCCTTTGTTATGCCGAGCAGAATCGGTTTGGCGACGGCGGGAGCACGATCTTCCTCAATGGCTTTGGTGTTTGCAGCCTCGAAGACGTTCATATCGATGAATTCGCCGGGCAGGAAGTCCGTTGAGCCGCTCTCTTCAATCTTGACTTTGTGCAACATTTGTCGAACCATAACTTCAATGTGTTTGTCGTTGATTTCGACGCCCTGAGATTTGTAAACCTTTTGGACTTCTTTGACGAGATAGCGATGAGTTTCTTTCAAGCCGCAGATGCGCAGGATGTCGTGAGGATTTTTTGGACCGTCGGTGATGTTGTCGCCGGGATGAACTGTGTCGCCTTCGTGGACGCGCGGAGTGATGCCGAATGGTATTGTGTATTCGCGGGGCTGTTGATTTTCGGAGTCGAGCGGTGTGACGATGACAGTTTTCAAGTCGTTTTTCTCACTCTTGCCGATACTTACCGTGCCGGAGATTTCGGAGATTATCGCGCTCATTTTTGGTTTGCGGGCTTCAAATAATTCTTCGACACGCGGAAGACCTTGAGTTATGTCGCCGCCTGCTACGCCGCCCGTGTGGAATGTTCGCATGGTGAGCTGTGTACCGGGTTCGCCGATACTCTGCGCCGCGATGATTCCGACTGCCTCGCCGACTTCCACTTCGCAACGGTTGGCCAAATCTTGACCGTAACATTTTTTACACACGCCTTGAGAGCTTTTGCACGTCAACACGCTACGAATCAAAACTTTGTCGGGCTCTGTCAGCAGGTTAGCAGCATTGTCGAGTTCGTCGCCCGATTTGATTATCAGCTTGCCGTCTTTGGAATAAAAATCTTCATCAGCTAAAACGACTGAATCATTAACCGCAACTTTGATGCGATGACGGTCGGTAAGTGACGCGCAAATTTTTTCGGCTAAGGTGTCGTCTATCGTGTCGTTGACGCGGGCAATTAATTCGCCGTGCTTATCATAAATATTTTCAGCCAAAACACGTCCGAGGATTCGTTCGCTCAAAGGCTCAATCACGCCGCGAGTATTTTCTTGCGCCGCCGTCAAATAGCCGTCAACAATTTGTAACTCTGCAGACAATTCCTCGGAGCGATTTTCAACGATAGCTTCGACTTCGATGCCGCGTATGTTGTTTTGCCGAATCAAAATTTCCGTGACGAGTTCGTCGTCCAAAAGTTCTTCCAACATTTCATGCGTCAATATGGCACTGGTCGAGCCTACAAGTTCTTTGCCTAAATGTTCGTGAATGAAGGCGTGGCGCAATGTGGCACGTTCAGATTCGGAAGGCGTTCCTAATTTTATCGTCTCGGTCGCACCATGTGAAAGCGTCAATGTACAACCTCTAAGCGTCAATTCCGTCGCCGAACTCTCGCCTAATTTTATCAATGCGTCTTCGTCCAAGACAGAGCCCGCACTAAGAGCTATCTCGCCCGTTTCGGGATTGATTATATCTTTTGCCAATATTCTGCCCGTCAAAACTTCGCTCAATATCTCCAGCGCGTCGAAGGTGTCTTCCGCCAAAAGTGCCCGCGTCAAAAGCAAATTCACGCGCACAACGTCGCAATCATCTTCGCGCACAATCACATCTTGCGCCACATCAACAAGTCGCCGCGTCAAATAGCCGCTGTCAGCCGTCCTAAGTGCAGTGTCAGCCAAGCCTTTGCGTGCTCCGTGCGAAGAAATGAAGTAGTCCGAAACGCTCAAGCCTTCGCGGAAATTCGCAGTTATCGGCAGGTCGATTATCTTGCCCGAAGGATCAGCCATCAAGCCGCGCATTCCCGCAAGCTGTCTCATCTGCTGTTTATTGCCGCGTGCGCCGGAGTCGCTCATCATGAAAATCGGATTGAACTCGTCCATGTTCGCCATCATTGCATCGGCGACTTTTTCCGTTGCGTCGCTCCACAGTGCACAAACTTTGTCGTAACGTTCTTTTTCCGTCAATATGCCGCGCGTGTAGTACATTTCAACACGTTTGACTTTTTGAGCGGTGTCGGCAAGAATATCTTTTTTCTGCGGCGGAACGATAACGTCGGAAATGGCGACGGTCATTCCGGCAATGCAGGCGTAGTGATAGCCCAGACGTTTCACCGAGTCGATGACTTCTGCCGTGCGCGTGGCTCCGAATTTGTTGTAACAGGCAGCGACGAGTTTGCCGAGAGCTTTTTTATCCATCACTTCGCCGAGAATCCAGTTACCGTCGTCGTGATGATAATACCTCAATTCCGGCGGCAATTTCTCGTTGAAAATCATGCGTCCTACTGATGTTTTGACCATTATATATTCGTCGTCGTCCGAAAGCTGTTCCAATACAAAATCGGGCAAACGGTCTACGCTCTGCCTGACGATAATTTCCGCCTGCAAATCCAATTCCTTGCTGTCGTAAGCCAACAGTGCTTCTTCAAAACTCGTGAAAAATTTTCCTTCGCCTTTAACTCGACGTTCGGGCTTGTCCTTGCGCAACTTAGTCAAATAATACGTTCCCAAAACCATGTCTTGCGTCGGAACGATTATCGGTTTGCCGTCTTTCGGTGCCAATATGTGATTTGCCGCCAACATCAACACGCGTGCTTCCGCTTGAGCTTCCGCACTTAAAGGCAGGTGAATTGCCATTTGGTCGCCGTCGAAGTCAGCATTATACGCCGTGCAAGCCAACGGGTGCAATTTCAACGCTCGTCCTTCCGTCAACACAGGCTCGAACGCTTGTATTCCCAATCGGTGCAACGTCGGCGCACGATTCAACAATACGGGATGTTCTTTGATGACTTCTTCCAAAACTCCCCAAACTTCAGGCGTCGCGCGGTCAACTTTCTTTTTCGCTGCTTTGATTGTCAAGTTTGCATCCGTCGATAATTTTTTCATCACGAACGGCTTAAACAATTCCAAAGCCATTTCCTTAGGCAGTCCGCACTGATGAAGTTTGAGTTCCGGGCCGACGACGATAACCGAGCGTCCCGAATAATCGACGCGCTTGCCCAAAAGATTTTGGCGGAAACGTCCTTGCTTGCCCTTCAACATGTCCGACAGCGATTTCAACGGGCGATTACCGGGACCTGTAACGGGTCTGCCGCGTCGTCCATTGTCAATCAAAGCGTCAACTGCCTCTTGCAACATGCGCTTTTCGTTGCGAACAATTATATCAGGTGCGCGTAGTTTCAGCAGACGATTCAAGCGGTTGTTGCGATTTATGACGCGGCGATATAAATCGTTTAAATCACTCGTTGCGAATCGTCCGCCGTCAAGCTGAACCATCGGGCGCAATTCCGGCGGAATTACCGGGATAACCGTCATAATCATCCATTCGGGCTTGTTGCCGCTCTTACGAAATGCCTCAACGACTTCCAGCCGTCTTATCGCACGAATTCTTTTTTGTCCGTTCGTCGAGTGCAATTCTTCGCGCAACTCGCTGCTCATTGCATCTAAATCTAAGCCGCGCAAAAGTTCTTGGATTGCCTCTGCGCCCATGCCGACTTTGAAGGCGTTGCGACCGTAAGCCTCACGTTGAGCGCGATATTGTCCTTCCGTCAACAAGTCTTTCTGTTTCAAATCCGTTTCGCCGGGATCAAGCACGATATACGACGCGAAATAAAGCACGCGTTCCAATGCTCGCGGCGACATATCCAAAAGCAGTCCCATGCGGGAAGGAATGCCTTTGAAATACCAAATGTGACTGACGGGCGCGGCAAGTTCAATGTGCCCCATGCGTTCACGACGAACTTTGGCGCGAGTGACTTCGACGCCGCAACGGTCGCAGATGGTGCCTTTGTAACGAACACGCTTGTATTTGCCGCAATGACATTCCCAATCGCGAGTGGGACCGAAAATGCGTTCACAAAATAAGCCGTCGCGTTCGGGCTTGAGAGTGCGATAGTTAATAGTTTCGGGCTTTTTAACTTCGCCGTGAGACCATTGGCGGATTTTGTCGGGCGAGGCAAGACCAATGCGCATAGAGTCAAAAACATTAACGTCGAGCATAAAAACTCCTTTCTAACAATGTGGAATTAGGAATGTGGAATGAGGAATTGTTTTTTCCATTCCTAATTCCTAATTCCAAATTCCTCATTGCTTACAGGTCGTCGTTGTCATTGTCATCGTTGAAACGGTTGAGCGCGTGCAAATCGTCAGAGAAATTATCGTCGACATTATTTTGGGAAGAGTTGGTGTCAATGCCGTCAAGACTTAAATCATCGGGGGAAACGTGGTCCAAATCGCCGAGAGAATCAAGTTGAGCGTCAATCTCTTCATCGGACAATTCACGCTCCGGCTCCAAATCGTCGGCAATAATATCGTCAGGCGGCGGATCAGCAGGTTTAACAGCGTGGTCGCCGAAATTGCCAACGTCAACGCCCATATCTTGAGCCTTTTTTCGAAGAGCGCGGTCATCGTCGTCGTCGTCGTCGCGAATGATAATTTCTTTGGAGTCGCCGCTAAGAACGCGAATATCAAGACCAATGGACTGCAATTCTTTGATGAGGACTTTGAAGGATTCGGGAACGCCCGGTTCGGGAATGTTGAGCCCTTTGACAATCGCTTCGTAAGCTTTGACACGCCCAAGGACGTCGTCTGATTTGACGGTAAGAATTTCTTGCAAAGTGTAGCTTGCGCCGTAAGCTTCCAGAGCCCAAACTTCCATTTCGCCGAAACGTTGTCCGCCGAATTGAGCTTTGCCGCCGAGTGGTTGTTGAGTGACTAAGCTGTAAGGACCGGTGGAACGAGCGTGAATTTTGTCGTCAACGAGATGATGAAGTTT
>CAMNPA010000122.1 GCA_946547205.1 uncultured Selenomonadales bacterium
TCAGTGGTGCCGGCGAGCCCGTCATCCGTGACGGGCTCTTTTGTTTGCTGTCAAATGTTCAGTCGACGTGAAAATTTCTGTCGGCTAAAAGATTCATCGCGCCGATAACTTCCGCGCGTTCGTGCAAATCAATTTCAGCCGTCAAAATTTCTTCGCCGCGACCGCTCTCAACGACGACTTCACCGCGAGGATTGACGACCTCGGAAATGCCGGAGCTGTTGGCGAAGACGACGAAAATTTGATTTTCAATCGCGCGAGCCTTCGTCAAAATTTGTCGCGGCATCAAACGTTTCAAGCTCCATGCGGCGGGAATGAAAATAATTTCCGCGCCCGTCAACGCAATTTTTCTGATGAATTCGGGAAAACGCAAGTCGTAACAAATCGCAAGTCCGCACTTCACGCCGTCAAGCTCCACGACGGAAATTTTATCGCCTGCCGTGAAAACGTCGTCTTCGTGCGCGAAACTGAACAGATGAGTTTTGTCGTAAGCCGCGACGAGTTCACCGCGACGATTGACGACGTGACAGCGATTGAAAATTTTTCCGTTGCTTTCGACAATGACCGAGCCGCCGATTATGTTCACGGAAAATTTTTTTGCCGCCGCGCAGAGAAAATCAATCGTGCGTTTGCCGTCAATGTCAGCGAAATTTTCAACGGGCGCAGGATAATATCCCGTCGACCACAACTCCGGCAGAATTATCACGTCGGAGTTTTTTGATGCGTCAATCAAGCGAGCCGCCGCAGAAAAATTTTCATCGAGCGCGCCGAGCCGTGATTTGAATTGAGCGATTGAAATTCTCATGCTTTCAATTCCTCATTCCTCATTCCTCATTCCTAATTGAAATTGCACCATGGTTCGCCGCTCATGAAGTCGCCGCCGTTGTAGCAAGCCGCTCTTGCACGACAGCCGCCGCAACGATTTTTGTAACGACACGCGCCGCAATTTCCGCTGTAGTCGAGAGTTCGCAACGTCCGCAAAATTTTGTTCGACCGCCAAATTTCGTCGAAAGGAGTTTGTCGCACGTCGCCGAGTTCCATGTTAAGATACGCGCACGGTTGAACTTTGCCGCGCGGGCTGATAATGCAATAACTCAATCCTGCGAGACATCCGCGCTTGAAACGTAACTTCATGCCGAGTTGGTCTGCGATGCGTAAAAATTGCGGAGCACATGTCGGCTTGAGTTCGATTGAAACTTCCTGCTGCTTGCGCATGATTCGCGTTAAAACATTTTCGTAACCTTCGGCGCGTAAGGATTCTTCCGCAATAGTCGCGGCTCGTCCCGTCGGCACCAAAAAGAAAAAGTGATGAGCCTTTGCACCGATTTCAACCGCGAAGTCCGTCAACGCCTCAAGCTCATGCTGATTCCAATCCATAACCGTCGTGTGAATTTGGAATGGCAAATTTTCCGCGCGACAATTTTTCATGCCGTCAACCGCACCTTGCCACGCGCCTTGGAACGAGCGAAATTTGTCGTGCTTATCGGCGTCGAGCGAGTCGAGAGAAATTCCCATGCCCTTTGCTCCTGCCAACTTCAAATCGTGAGCCATCTGCCGAGTGATGAGCGTGCCGTTGGTGCCGAAGACTGCGATTAACTTTAAACGTGTCGCGTGCTCAACGAGTTCCAAAATATCGGGACGCATCAAAGGTTCGCCGCCGGAAAAAATCATTATCTTGAAACCTGCGCGGGCAATTTGATTGAGCAGTTCTTTAGCTTCGGCAGTCGAAAGTTCTTCGTCGGCTTTGCAACCGGCGTCGCGATAACAATGAGCACAATACATATTGCAAGCGTTCGTTGTATTCCATGAGACTATCAAATTAAATCCCTCCTGCGCGAAATATTCTGCCGCAAAAATTTTTTTCCTGTCGACGTTCAAAATGCGCGTGACAATATCGGCGCGAAAAGTTACAATGTTGAAAATTTTCAAGGAGGTTTTTTAATGAGCGACAAAAAATTTGCCTTCGAGTCTGACAACGTGTCCATCGCTTTTGTATTGAATTACGGTTTGGGCGACTGCATTATCGCCAAAAAAGTTTTCGAGGCTTTGATTGAACTCGCGCCTGCTTGTCTCATTGATATTTTCTGCGTCAAAGAACACCACAAAGTTTTTGCGAAGGCTTTTTATGGCGGCGAACGTAATTTGAATTTGATAACAGGTCACGGCGAAATTTATAAGCAAGTCGTGAAGAATTACGATTTGGCGATTCACGTCGGAGCAGCGTTCGCAGTCTTTTTGGAAGCGGTGAACGGTCAAAGACTTCAAACAAAGTCGCCCGAACTTTTGCAAGCTCTGATAAAAATCAGCGAGTATAACAAGCGAAATGTTTTCTGCGTCAGTCCGTGGGGCACGGCGTTGGCGACTCGACAGATACTTTTGTCGCGCATCCTTAACAAAACTCGCTACTGGTTTCTTTCTTGCGGCGGAGCGTTGCCGATTCACGACGACAAGGTAAGAATTCCGCTCGTGCCCGAATACAAAATCAAATTTGACGCGCTCAAGCTCAACAGGTACATCACGATTTACGCGAACATTGCCGAACGCGAACGCGATAAACCAAAAAATAAAGCGTGGCCATTGCCGTATCTGAACGAGTATGTTGCGCTGGTGAGAAAAAATTTTCCCAAAATCGCTATCGTTCAAGTCGACGGTGCGGGCAGCGTCAAGATTGAAAGTTGTGACCGCCACTATTTGACCAACGACCTTGAGCTTGTCAAATACATTTTGGCGAACAGTCTGTTGCACGTCGGTTGCGAAGGCGGCTTGATTCATTTGGCGACGGCTCTCGGCACAAAATGCGTTGTTCTCTTTGGAGCGAGCAGTTGTTACAATACCGGTTATGACCGGAATATAAACGTCGTGTCGGAAGTTTGTTCGCCGTGCATGTACATTTTGCCGAATTATTCTGTGTGTCTGCGCGGCTTGAAGGAGCCGGTTTGCATGGCGAGCATCACGCCGCAACACGTCTGCGATTTGACGTGCAATTATCTGCGGCAACTCGATTTGAAAAATAACGCATGAGGAGAATTTTTAATGAGCGACAAAAAATTTGCCTTCGAGTCTGATAACGTGTCCATTGCTTTTTATTCGATAGCCGGTCTGGGCGATTGTCTCATTGCCCGAAAAGTTTTCGACGCTCTCGTTGAGCTGGAGCCGAATTGCGTTGTGGATTATTGCTGTGTAATTGAATCGCACAGAGAATTTGTCAAAGCTTTTTACGGCGACAGCAAAAATTTGAATCGCCTGTTGAGTGCGCAAGAATATCGCGACAATCAGCGGAAATACGATTTGGCGTTGTATGTCGGCGGCTGTCACGCGATTTTTTTTGAATGGGCGAACAACAAACGTTTGCAGGCGATGTCTCCGAAATTTTTGCAGTGCCTGGCTAAAATCGATGACTACAACAAAAAATATATTTTGGGCTTGGGGAATTGGAAATTGACGGTTGGACTTCGCAACATGACTTCCGGAAAAATTTTGGGCAAAAATTTTTTTCACTTCCTCTCTTACGAAGGCGCATTGCCCATTCGCGACAACAAGATAAAAATTCCGTTGCTGCCCGAATACAAAATAAAATTCGACGCGCTCAAGCTCAACAGGTACATCACGATTTACACTGACCTTCCGGAAAAAGAACGCGCTCGCCCGAAAGTCAAGGCTTGGCCTTTGCGATACTTCACGGAATACGTTGCGCGAATGAAGAAACGTTTTCCTGACGTTGAGATTGTTCAAGTCGGCGGCGGCGATGAAGTCAAAGTCGAAAATGCTGACCGTCATTATCTCGGCGTCGAATTGGAATTGACGAAACACATTTTGACGAACAGTCTCCTGCACGTCGGCGGCGAAGGCGGCTTAATTCATTTGGCGACGGCTCTTGAAACGAAATGCCTGGTCATCTTCGGACCGAACAGCGCGGAATATTTCGGCTACGCTCAAAATATAAATCTCGTCTCGGAAGTTTGTCATCCTTGCATGTATATCGTTCCCGATTTTCAAGTTTGCATGCTCGGCGCGAAGGAGCCGCCTTGCATGTTGAGCATTACGCCGCAACTTGTCTGTGACGTGACGAGCAATTATCTGCGAACATTGGACTTGAAAAATAACGCGTGACAATATCGCCGTAAAAAGTTAAAATCCTTCTTGAACATTATCAAGGAGGTTTTTTTATGGACTTTGCGCATCAACTCGTTCAGCAGTTGATAAACGGCGTGAGCCTGGGCAGCATCTACGCGCTGATTGCTCTGGGCTACACGATGATTTACGGCATCATAAAGCTCATTAATTTTGCGCACGGCGATGTTTACATGGTCGGAGCGTATATCGGATTCGCGGCGGTCACAATCGGCAACCTTCCGATTTTTCCCGCGCTGTTAATTTCAATGGCGTTGACGGCGTGTTTGGGAATGTTAATCGAACGAATCGCTTACAAGCCTTTGCGTCACGCACCGCGAATTTCTCTGCTCATCACGGCGATTGGCGTATCATTTTTCCTTGAATATGCGAGCATGTATTTCGTCACGCCGACGCCGCGAACTTTTCCGGACACGTCACTAAATTTCGCCTTCAGCGTCGCAGGATTCATCGTCAACGGTCAACAGCTTTTGATTCTCGGCATAACGATAATTTTAATGGCGTTGCTGACTTACATTGTGCAGAAAACGAAACTCGGCAAGGCAATGCGCGCGGCAAGTTTCGACACGGAGACGGCTCAACTTATGGGCGTCGACTCTGACAGAATCATTTCAATGACGTTTTGCATCGGCTCGGCACTGGCGGCGGCGGCAGGAGTTCTCGTCGGCATTTATTACAACACGATTGATCCGTTGATGGGAATTATGCCCGGCGTCAAAGCGTTCGTTGCGGCAGTTCTCGGCGGCATCGGCATTTTACCGGGCGCAGTCGTCGGCGGAATTGTTTTGGGCGTCGTCGAGGCATTGGTCGCGGGATTTTTATCGTCGACGTTCAGAGACGCGGCTGCCTTCGCGATTTTGATTTTGGTGCTCCTGTTCAAGCCGACGGGTCTTTTCGGCAAGAACACGAATGAAAAGGTTTGAGCTTTTAGCTTTGAGCTTTTAGCTTT
>CAMNPA010000123.1 GCA_946547205.1 uncultured Selenomonadales bacterium
AAAAACTTTTGAACGCGCTCAAAACCGACAAGATTAAGCAATTCATCGTTGACAAGTACAAGGGCGCAATCGTTCCCGCGTTTTAACAATTAGGAATGAGGAATTAGGAATGAGGAATTAAATTCGCAATGTCATCATTCCTAATTCCTAATTCCAAATTCCTAATTAAAAAAAATCCCGCGACGTTGTGTCTAGGGATTTTTTTTATGTGCAACGTTCAGAATCACAGCAAGGCTTTTCCGAGCGTCAATATGTTTGTCAACATGCGGTCGACGTAATCGAGCAACTTATCCGATTTGGCTTCGCCCGTGACGATTGGATCGAGTTCAAAAATTTTTGCGCCGGTCTCGCGTGCGATTGTCTCTGCTGCTTTCGGCGAATATTG
The DNA here is from genome assembly GCA_946547205.1 of uncultured Selenomonadales bacterium. Taxonomy (GTDB): domain Bacteria; phylum Bacillota; class Negativicutes; order Selenomonadales; family Selenomonadaceae; genus Quinella. The sequence continues at coordinate 386 of CAMNPA010000123.1, forward strand.
CGGCTCCGTGAATATGACTTTGTGGTCAAGCGCGTTGATTTTTTCAATCGTCTCGGCAAGTTCCTGCGGCGTAGGCTCCGTGCCCGGCTCGCGTTCAATGACTGCAACGACTTTCAAATTCAATTCTGCCGCCAAATACGGGAATGCCTCGTGGAACGTGACGATCTCTTTGTTTTGCAGCAGGTCAAGCGACAAATGCAATTCATCGCGCAAAGTCGTCAACTCGTCGACATATTCCAGCGTGTGACGTTTATATTTTTCTGCGCGGACGGAATCGAATTCACAAAGCTTCGACGAAATGTTTTTGACTTGAGCAATGGCATAAGTCACGCTAAGCCACACGTGCGGATTCGGAACGCCGTTTTCAACAATCGGGACAATTTCGGGCGTGTCGCTTGCGTCAATGATTTTCAAGTCGGGACGAGTCTCTTTAACCTTGTCGAGAAAATTTTCCATGCCCAGCCCGTTGACGACGAGAATATCAGCCGTTTCAAGCGTCTTCATATCTTCGGGCGTCAGTTGATAATCGTGCAGGCAACCTGTTTGCGGCGGCGTCAAATTCACGACTTGCACACCGTCAACGCCGCGAGTAATGTTTATCACGTCAAGATAGATCGGATAAAACGACGTGACGATTTTTAACGTGTCCTCGTCCTTTTTATCGGAGCCGCAACCTGTCAACGCGAACGTCATCACAATCAACACGAGACAAAAAATTTTTTTCATGGCAACACCTCATCAAAATCCTGCGCTCAAATTGGAAAGATTGACTTCCACGACGACATCTTGATAGTAAGGATTCGTGACGGCGACACCTTCGGGCGTGTCAAAATCTTTCGAGCGAGTGGAATCACCTTCGGGCACGACGACCCAAAAAATTACGTCGACTTCACCGCTCGTCAATGCAACTGCCCGCGCAGAACTGTCAACTTGAATCAGCTCAACGTTCAGCTGCAAACGATTGGCAATTTCGGCAAGCACCGCCGTATTGAAACCGGCAGGCGTCCCGTCAGCAAGCACCAAATCCAACGGCGGCAAGTCGCCCGTAATTCCAACGCGAATGGTCTTTGCACCGTCAAAGTGCGGCATCGCAACGGCAGTCGGCGTCGTCGAAGAGTTGCGGATAAATTTTTCAATCAACGCGTTCAAAGTCCCGTCAGACTTCATGGCATTAATCGCCGTGTCGAGAGAATTTTTCAAGTCAACGTCTTCGGCACGCGTGGCGCAACAAAAATTGTCGACGAGCGGAACTGTGCGTTGAGAATCCTCTATCACGAAGTCGGAATTATTTTCGGTCATGTATTTGGCGACGCTTTGATAAGTTTGAATCTTGTCAATCTGTTTGGCGGAAAGAGCCATCTGCATCGATTGGAAGTTGTCATAAAAATTTATCTCGCCGCCGGAAATTTTTGCGGCTTGTTCAGGCGTGGAGTTCAGTTGCGCAAGCGTGCCGACCTTAACGGATTTTTCATCAGTCGACGTGCCGCAACCCGTCAGCGTCAAAATCATCAGCATCAGCAAAAAAATTTTCTTCATCGCGTCAACCTCTGTACTCGTCCGCCAATTTTTTGAACAGCGGCAGGGAACGTTCAATCGTCTCGGTTTTGATGCAGTAAGCCGCGCGGAAATATCCCGGCGCACCGAAATCGGCACCCGGCACCAAGAGCAAGTCAAATTTTTTCGCACGTTCGCAGAAGGCATAATCGTTCGGCTCAAGAGCTTTCGGGAAGAGATAAAACGCACCTTGAGGCTTGACGCATTCAAAGCCCGCCGCGATTAAACCGTCGTACAAAATTTTTCCGTTGCGTTCGTATGGCGTGATGTCAACGGTTTTGCCTGCACATTTTGCAACTACCAATTGCCACAGACTCGGCGCGTTGACGTGAGTCAAAACTCGTGCGGCACCGGCAATCGCTCCGAAAATCTTTTCAAAGTCGCAAACTTCATCGGGCACGACGATATAACCGATTCTTTCGCCGGGCAAGGAAAAGCTTTTGCTGTAGGAATAGCAGACCAGCGTATTCCAATAAAATTTCGTGACCCAGGGCGCCTCGACGCCGTAAGCAAGCTCACGATAAGGTTCGTCGCAAATCAAAAAGATCGGACGACCGAATTGCTCCGAACGTTGCTTGAGAATTTCGGCAAGCTTCGTGATTGTCTCGCGCGAATAAACTGCACCGCTCGGATTGTTCGGCGAATTGATGATGACGGCTTTGGTGTTGACGGTCAAAATTTTTTGGAAGTCGTCGAAGTCGATTTGCCAATCAGTCGGACGCGGCTTGACGACTTTCAACGTTGCGCCCGTTGATTCGACAAAACATTTGTATTCGGGAAAATACGGCGCGAAGGTTATGAACTCATCGCCGGGCTCGGCGAGAGCTTTGAAACAAATCGTAATTGCCGCCGCCGCTCCGCTCGTCACGAAAATATTTTTTCCCGCGAAATTTGTTCCGAATCGGGCGTTGAGGCTCTCTGCAAGCGTTTGACGGACTTTCGGATTGCCGGGCGCGACAGTGTAACCGTGCACAGCTGACGGCTCGAAATTTTGCAGAATGTCAATGGCGGCGTCGCGAACGAATTCCGGCGTCGGAACGTTTGGATTGCCTAAGCTGAAGTCGAAAATATTTTCTTCGCCGACCTGCGCGGCACGTTTGCGCCCGAATTCAAAGATCGTGCGGATGGTTGATTTTTTCGTTCCCAATTCATACATTTTGGCTGATACCATAATAAAATTTCTCCTTACCTGAATATTTGTCTGCGGATTTACTTTGTGAATGATAACATAAGAGCCGAATTTTGCAAGCAAAGCCGACGAAGGCGATACTTGGCAAAAAGACTTGCGTAAAAATTTTCGTTGCCCGTTGCGATAAGAATTTTTTTTCCCTATAATCGCGGCGGGATTAATCTTTGATACGGAGGAAAAAATTTTTGGCGAAGACAGTTATAAGCGAACGATTCCGCGCGGTATTCGTGGCGTCGCTCGCATCAATGACGATCTCTTATGTGCTTATGTTGACGGACAACATCGTCGCGGGACAATTCATCGGTGATGCGGCAGTCGCGGCAATGACACTCGTCGCGCCGATAATGACGCTGATATTTTTTTTGAGCTACATGGTCGCCGACGGGCTGGCAATGATGTTTTCCTACGCGAAAGGTCACAACGACCAAGTCAAGGCGAATCAACTCTTCAGCATGGGCGTAACGGTCTCAATCGTGACGGGCGCGGCGGTGACGATTATCCTTGTCGCCTTCCAAACGCAAATCTTGTCGCTGTGGAAAATTTCGCCGGAGCTGATGAATTACGCCGTCGAATATTATCACGGGCTGATGTTCGTCGCGCTGCCGTGCATTCTGAACATTTTCTTCTACACGATTTACGTTGCCGAAGGCGAAGAAAATATTTGCGTGCGCGCGTCGATTGCAATGTTTGTCGTCAACATGGTACTCGACATCGCGTTAGGCTACAAAATCGGCGTGATTGGCATCGGCATCGCAACGACAATCGGAAATTTGGTCAGCTTCCTGTTCCACGTGCCGTATCTGTTCAAAAAAGATTGTCCGCTGAAATTCGTGCGCTATTGGAACGTCGACGAGCTTAAGCAGGGAATTTTTTACAGCTGGTATCACTCAATGGATACTTTGTGCCTCGCGCTCTTGCCGATAATTTTTTCCGAGTATGTCATCTTCAAATTCGGCGAAAATCATTTAATCGTCGTCACGGTCATAAACAACATGCTCACGCTTTTAATCGCGATTTACACGGGCATTGTTGACTGCCTGCAACCGATGGTCTGCCAATATCACGCGGAAGGTGCGCTCCACAGCGTTTATAAGACGATGCGCTTGGGAATAAATTCAACGCTTGCCGTGACGCTCGGCATGATTTTGTTCAGCTTCATCTTTGCGGAATTTTTGCCGGGACTTTTCGGCGTTGAGCAGACTGAAACGCTTTACGCGGAGTCGGTGCGTGCCGTGAGAATTTTCATGCCGTTCACGATATTTTTGGGCGTGGTGCTGATGCTCGGCAACTATTACATTTACGTTGAGCAACTGAATCTCGGCGCGGCTGTGAAATTTTTATTGCTGTTGGTTATGCCGAGTGCGGGCATGTCCGCGGGACATTTCGGCTTGCAATTCATGTGGGTCGGCGTCGGAATATCGTTTTTCGTTGCGCTGATTGTCACACGAATTCTCACGCGCAAGAAATGCGGCTTGCTGTTAATCGGCGCAAAAAAATTCAAGCAACAATTTTCTTACGACACGTTCACCGCACCGGGACAACTTCCCGCGCTCATGAAGGCGTTGAAAAAATTTTTGGCGTCGTTCCCGATTGATGACGGTCGGAAAATTTTTCTGTCGTCGACTGTCGCCAAAGTCTTCAACCTTTACGCAGCCCGCGCAGGAATTTGCCGCCTTGAAGTCTCATTAATCCCGCGCGATGATTCTTTGACGTTGATATTCCGCGACAACGGCAAGCCCGTCAATCCGCTTGAACAACTCGGCACGCTCAATGCTCGCGAAAAAAATTACATGGTCAGCGGCGACGAAAACAAGTTGGTCGTCGTCATATAAGAAAAAATTTTACGCAGCCCGCGAAGGAATTTGCCGCCTTGAAGTCTCATTAATCCCGCGCGATGATTCTTTGACGTTG
>CAMNPA010000124.1 GCA_946547205.1 uncultured Selenomonadales bacterium
GAAAAATTTTTTGTACAAAACTCAAATACCTGTTATAATCTGTGCCGTAACTTTAACTCGCATTAAGGAGGAGTTTTAAATGCTTGATGTGGAACGTTTGAAAGACTTCGGGATTGACGCCCGCGCAGGTTTGGCAAGATGCATGAACAACGCGAAATTTTTTTCCAAAATGCTGGCGATGGCTTTGAAAAATCCCGCGTTTGATCAGTTGGAAGAGACACTCGCCGCCAAAGATTATGAGACTTCCTTTGAACATTGTCACGCGCTCAAAGGCGTCGTCGGCAATCTCGCGCTCAATACAATCTACGATCCGCTGTCCGATATGACCGAAATGCTCCGCGCAAAAAAGGACGCCGATTATGTTGCGATGTACAAGCCCATCAAAGAAATTCGCGACAAGTTGGTTGCAGAGCTGTGATTGGGAATTGGAGCTTTGCCAAAGGATTGGTTTTCGATGTTGGATTTTAAAACGAGTTTCTACGAAAAAATTTTCGACTCACTGGACAACAATTCCGTTCTCATGCGCGTCGAGCCCGACGGAAAATATTTTCCCGTGTGGTGTTCGCGTGAATTTTTGGAAATGGTCGAGTGCACCGAGGAAGAATTTATCGCCCTTGAGAGCGGCGGCGCAATGAACAGCATTCATCCCGACGACCGCACCAAAGTCGCTTACCTTTTTCAACACCACGTCACTCGCGCGGGCGACAACAGCCTTACAATTCGCAAACGCACCGGCAAAGGAAATTGGATTTGGGTCAACGTTCACTATGCTTTTGTCGAGCACGAAGGCATTGAATACGCCTACTGCAACTATTTCGACGTGACGAAGATTAAACAGAGCGAACAGCGCGCCAAAATTCTCTATGAAGGTGTCCGCAAGGAATTGGAGACTTTGGCAAGTGATACGCTCGTTTCAATTCGCCTGAACCTTACGCAAAACGTCGTTGAAGATTGTCGCGGGCGTGATCTCTATGATGCCGACGTGCCCGGCATAAAAATTTCCGAACGTCTGGCGCAACGCGTAAAATATTTTCCGCTTGAACGTGACAGAAAAAAATTTCTCGCCGAATTCAACGCGAAGTCTCTGCTTAAAAATTTCGCGGCAGGCAAAAATACTCACTCCGCAGTTTTTTTCAGCAGACGACCGAACGGGCGCGAATGTTTTGTTAATTACACCGTCACCATGCGCCGAGATCCCGACACGGAAGATATTATCGCCTTCGCAACCGAGCAAGACTACAACAATCAAATCGTCAACAAAACCGTCTTGAACAAAGCTCTTGCCGACCAATACGACATGATAACTTACATCGTCAACGGGAATTACGGCGTTGTCATCGGCGACGCGGCGAACATTCCGCGCGGCTCAATCTTTCCGCGAAAACTCACCGGCAGCTACGAAGAATATCTTAACGAGCAAATTAAACCTGCATTGACCGGCTCAACCGAAGAGCGCGAAAAATTTTACAAGGCGTTGACGTTGCAGAAGATTGAACACGCTTTGGAATTGCGCGAACCTTACGAAGTCAACATCCACTGTTTTATTGACGGCGAAATTTTTCACAAGCGTTTCGTGTTTTATTTGGTTGACAAGGACGCGAAATTTTATATCCTGCTCAAAAGCGACACGACGAAAATTCAACGCGCACAGCTTGCCAAAAATGAACAGCTCCGCAACGCATTGGAAATCGCCAATCAAGCGAACGTTGCCAAGACCGCATTTTTATCGAGCATGAGCCACGAGATTAGAACGCCGATGAATGCAATTATCGGACTGGATACAATCGCGCTCAAAGAACCCGGCTTGCCCGAAAGAGTTCGTGAGCACCTGGAAAAAATCGGCTCAAGTGCCCGGCATTTGCTCGGCATCATCAACGACATTCTTGACATGAGCAGAATTGAAAGCGGGCGCATGATTCTAAAGAACGAGGAATTTTCGTTCGGCGGCATGTTGGAACAGATTAACACGATGGTCAGCGGGCAATGTCGCGATAAAGGTTTGCATTACGACTGCACGATTCGCGGGCGCGTCGACGACTTTTACATTGGCGACGACATGAAACTTAAGCAGGTGCTGATTAACATTCTCGGCAACGCGGTTAAGTTCACGACCACGGGCAGCATCACGTTCACCGTTGAGCAAGTCGCGCACTTCGAGGACAAGTCAACGCTCCGATTCGTCGTCAAAGACACGGGCATTGGCATTGAAAAAGACTACATCAAAAAAATTTTCGAGCCGTTCAGCCAAGAAGATTCGGGCACGTCGAATGCTTACGGCGGCACCGGCTTAGGCATGGCGATAACGAAAAATATCGTCGAGACGATGAACGGAAATATCTCCGTCAAGTCCGAAAAAGGCGTCGGCTCCGAATTCACGGTTACTTTGACTTTGCGCAACTCGCCCAAAAGTTTCGACACAATCAAGGGCAAAAAGATTGAAGTCAGCGATTTGGACGTGCTGATTGTCGACGACGATCCCATTGCCTGCGAACACGCAAAACTTGTGCTTGAGGAAGTCGGCATTTCGGCGGAAACGTCGTTGAGCGGTCATGAGGCGGTTGAAAAAGTTCGTCTGCGTCGTGCGCGGCATGAAGTCTACAACATTTTGCTGATTGATTTGCGTATGCCCGACGAGAGCGGCATTGAAGTTACGCGGCGAATTCGCGACATCATCGGCAACGAATCGGCGGTAATAATTTTAACGTCATACAACTGGGACGACATCGTTGAAGAGGCAATGGCAGCGGGCGTCGACAGATTCATGGCAAAACCTTTGTTCGCGTCGACGGTCGTCAAAGAATTTCATCAAGCTTTGGAACAAAAAAGTCTCGACGAGCCGGAGAAACAACTTGCCGAGCTTGAAGGACGAAAAATTTTGATGGCGGAAGATATGCCCGTCAACGCGGAGATAATGATAATGGTGCTGTCGATGCGCGGAATGCAAGTCGAACATGCGCCGAACGGTCAAGACGCGGTCAACACGTTTGCAAATTCGCCGGAAGGATATTTCGACGCGGTGCTGATGGATATTCGTATGCCGATAATGGACGGCTTGAAAGCAACTGAATCAATTCGCGCGCTGGATCGTCCCGACGCAAAAAAAGTTCCGATAATCGCAATGACAGCCAACGCCTTTGACGAGGACGTTCAACGAAGTTTGCAGGCGGGAATGAACGCGCACTTATCAAAGCCTGTCGAGCCGGAACATTTATTCAAGACGTTGCAAGAACTAATCGAGCCGTAAACAAAAAAACTCTCCGCCAAATTTTGACAGAGAGTCTTTTTTATTTGCATGATGAAATTTTTACGCGATGATTAGATGAACGCTTCCTGCTCGTCGATTTTGTTCCAGTCGATTTGGAAAATTTTGGCAAGCAATTCTTCAGCGGAATCAGCTTCAACGTCCGCGCCTTTGAAAAGAATTCGTGACCAATCGGGCGGCTCGGCGTCAACGTCTTCTTGAGCGGCTTCAGCTTTTTGAGCGGCTTCTTTCTTCTCTTCGGCACGTTTCTCTTTGGCAGCCTCAAGACGTTCCTGCTGATCGGCGGAAAGTTTTTCGAGTTGCGCAAAGAGTTTCATGTTGCCTTCGTCATCGAACGAGACGGACAGTTGAGAGAATTCGACGCCTTCGCCCAAATCTTTTTCCGATAAATCTTTGAGCGTGTCGACAGCTTTGCCGACGTTGCCCATGACTTTTTTGGCGTATTCTTCATCGTCAGCCATTTTCTCAAGCTCTTCATTGGTCAGCAGAACGGAATAAGCTTTGGTGCTGCCGACAGTCTTTGACGCGTCGAGATCGTTGGAGACGATAAAATCATAGTCGCCGTATTTTTGACGGAGCCCTTCGAGAAAACTTTTGGCTTTGGCGGAAAGTTTGCTCTCGTCGTCGACGGCGGCATCGGTTTCTGCGGCGAATCCGTTCACGTCGTATTCGTCAACGGTGTCGCTCTGAAGTTTGGCAAGTGCATTTTTGCCCGCGCCGGAAAGTTCAACGGTCGTGTTCGCGCCGTATTGAGCGACAAAATTTTTGGCGGAAGTTTTCGTGGAAGTCGTTGCGCCTTTGCCGACGGTGCCCGCGTTTCTGAATTGCGGGAAATAGGTTGTGTTAATCGTGTTAGCCATTTTGGTATCCTCCTTAACAAAAAACCAGTCCATTGTTTGCGAAGATTATATCACATTTCCGCGCGCACTCAAGCAAAATTTTTAGAAATTTTATCGGCAGAAAGCAGACTTCCAAAATTTTTTGCTTGACAACGTGCGACAAATCGTTTAAGATAACCGCGCTGTGGGGGCGTAGCTCAGCTGGGAGAGCGTTTGACTGGCAGTCAAGAGGTCAGGGGTTCGATCCCCCTCGTCTCCACCAAATTGGAATATTTTCCGGGCAAGCCGGTTGTTTTGTTTAAAGGCTACTGATTAATTTCGGGGTATGGCGCAGTTTGGTAGCGCATCTGCTTTGGGAGCAGAGGGTCGCAGGTTCAAATCCTGTTGCCCCGATTATCATATCAACGCGTCGAGCGAGTCCAAGCGGATTCATCGGCGCGATAATTTTTTACACAATCAAAAGGGATAAGGCAGAGAAAAATTTTTCCCGCGACTTATCCCTTTTACGTTAAGTTTCAAAGCGTAATCTTATCCTTGAAGGCGTTAAATTTTTTTGCCGATGCCGCGAACGTTTTTCAATTCAAAGCGTAATCTTATCCTTGAAGGCGTTGAATTTTTTATCACCGATGCCGCGAACGTTTTTCAATTCAAAGCGTAATCTTATCCTTGAAGGCGTTGAATTTTTTATCACCGATGCCGCGAACGTTTTTCAATTCAAAGCGTAATCTTATCCTTGAAGGCGTTGAATTTTTTATCGCCGATGCCGCGAACGTTTTTCAATTCAAAGCGTAATCTTATCCTTGAAGGCGTTGAATTTTTTATCACCGATGCCGCGAACGTTTTTCAATTCAAAGCGTAATCTTATCCTTGAAGGCGTTGAATTTTTTATCACCGATGCCGCGAAC
>CAMNPA010000125.1 GCA_946547205.1 uncultured Selenomonadales bacterium
GCCTTTGCCATATCGTGAGAGCCGACGCGTTCAAAGCGAGTGATTTGCACGTGAATTGTTTCGTAAGTCCAACCGTGCGCCCGAAAATATTCAACGACATTCGCCGCAGTCTGAATCGTTATGGCGTTGACGACGACACGCGAGCCGACTTTGAGCTTGGTGCTTAGCGCGTCGAGAATTTTGTCGAGTTTGCCGCCGCTGCCGCCGATTATCGCCGCGTCAAGTTCGGGCAATGCGTCCAAACCTTCGGGAGCCTCTGCGTGAATTATCGTGACGTTTTCGACGGAAAATTTTTCGACGTTGCGTTTGATGAGTTCAATCGCCTGCGCCTTCCGTTCGACAGCAAAAATTTTCCCGCGCGGTGAAAGTTTAGCCGCCTCAATCGTGATGGAGCCTGTTCCCGCGCCAATGTCCGCAACGACCGAATCAACTTCAAGCCGCGCCTTTGCCAACGTCAAAATCCGAATCTCTTGCTTTGTCATCGGAACTTTATCGCGCAAAAATTCTTCGTCGTCAATCATTTCATCGCCTCCAAAAAATTTTTAGCATTGTATCACAAAACGCCGCGCTTTGTAGCTTTTCCTGCGCCCGTGTGATAAGATTTACGCGACATTGAAATTGATTGTTGGAGGAGTGCAACCTTGATTGACAACCAAAACAACGGCGAAGAATATATCGGGCGATTGAAACCGCTCGCCGCCGCCGTGATATTCGTCATTGCGATTTTAATTGCGCGTGTCGGTTATCTGCAAATTTATGACGGCGAATATTATGCGCACATGGCTGACGGCAACCGAATCCGAATTATTCCGTCAATGGCACCGCGCGGAACTTTTTACGACAGAAACGGTCAGCTCCTCGTGACAAATCGTCCGGGCTTCAGCGTGAGTCTCTTGCCGCTAACCGAGCCGATTAAGCCCGAAGTCGTCGAACGCATTTCAAAACTTTTGAACGTGCCGATTGAAGAAATTCAGCAGAAAATTTCCGTGCACTCCGGCTTCGACCCGATAAGAATTCGTCCCGACGTGACGCAGGACATCGTTACGATTATCGAAGAGCAAAAAGATTTATATCCCGGCGTCGTGATTGAGGTGCAGCCGATTCGGAATTATTACCTTAAGCAGGAAGGCGCGCACACTTTCGGCTATGTCAGCGAAATTTCCGACGCGGAGCTTGAGACTAAAAAGGAAGAAGGTTACAAGTCCGGCGACATCATCGGCAAATTCGGGCTTGAACGCGTCTACGACAAATTGATTCGCGGCGAAAACGGCGGCGAGCAAGTTGAAGTTGACGTTTCCGGCAAACCTGTACAAATTCTCGGCAAGAAAGAACCTAAGCCCGGCTACGACTTGATTTTGACGATTGACCGCGATTTGCAAGTTGCAGCTGAAAAAGCCGTTGATGATATGTTGGCGCAGTTAAGTTGCAATGCGGCGGCAGCAGTCGTTCTTGACCCGCAAACCGGTGAAGTTCTCGCGCTGGTAAGTCGTCCCGCATTTGACCCGAATCTTTTCGCGCACGGCATTTCCACAAAAGATTGGAACGCCATCAACGACAACCCGTATCATCCGATGGACAACAAGGCGATAACCGGCGAATATCCGCCCGGCTCCACGTTCAAGATTGTTACCGGCGTTGCGGCTCTGGCGTCGGGCAAAGTCGATCCTTACGAAACCATCTTCGACGGCGGCACACATTGGCTCGTTCCGAAAGGCAATGCAGGCGGCGAAGCTCTCGGTTGGATTGATTTTCACACCGCGCTAAGTCATTCCGATAACGTCTACTTTTACGAATGCGGCAACCGTCTCGGCGTCGACTTGTTGGAAAGTTATGCCAAAATGTTCGGGCTCGGAAGTGTCACGGGAATTGATTTGCCGTATGAATCGCCCGGTCTCGTTGAGTGGAAAGAATACAAGTGGGACGTTTATCACGACGAATTTTATTTGTCGGAAGTCATGGACGCGGCTATCGGTCAAGGTTTTAATTTGGTCACGCCACTTCAAGCGGCAATGGTCATGAGCGAAATTGCTGCGAACGGCAAACGTTACAAACCGCACCTCGTCAAGCAAATCGTCACGCAGGATAAAGAAATCGTCAAAGATTTTCAACCTGAACTCGTCGGCGAATTGCAAGTTGAGCCGTGGGTGATTGAACTGGTGCAATCGGGCTTGAACGACGTTACAAAGAACGGTACAGCTGCGCGAAATTTCGTCGGCTTTCCATACGAGATAGCAGGCAAAACAGGTACGGCTGAAAATTCGCAGGGCATAGATCACGGCTGGTTTGTCGGCTACGGACCTTTTGACAATCCGTCAATCACCGTGGCGGTCATCGTCGAGCAAGGCGGTTTCGGCGCAAGTTCGGCAGTTCCAATCGGTCGGCAGATTATGGAAGCGGCATTTGCTCTGAAGATTCAGCGCGGCGAAATGGTCGCTCCCGAAAAGAAATAATTCAACCTAGAGCGTGTTGGTAAGTTGCATTTGGCTTGTCATTGCTTTTAATTTTTTTGATCTACTTTCTTTTGCGTTTAGGATTTACTTTTTCTTTGCTTGCCCAAAGAAAAAGTAACAAAAAGAAAAGGCACCTCGCAGGGGCGTTAGTCGTTCATGGTTTCAACGTTGAGACTTTCATAAGCCGTAAGTGCCGGCAAACTTCGCGTCCCGCTCAGTGGTGCCGGCGACCGCGCGTCCATGCGCGGTCTTTTTTTACGTTATGTTCATGACGATTTCAACTGCGCGACACACTCAATGTGCGACGTGAACGGAAACATATCGACGGGCTGAATTTTTGTCGTGACGTAGCCTAAACTTTTGAGTATCGCCAAATCGCGGGCAAGTGTCGCCGGATTGCACGAGACGTAGATAATTTTAGCGGGCTTCATTGTCGCGAAAGTTTCCAGAACTTTTTTATCGCAACCTGCGCGCGGCGGATCGACTACGACAACATCAGCATGAATATCGGCGTCAACGAGTCGCGGCAAAACTTTCACGGCGTCTCCGATAAAAAAATCAACGTTGCGAATGTTATTCTCACGAGCATTTTTTTTCGCGTCGGCAATGGCGGAGCTGACAACTTCCACGCCGATAACTTTTCGCGCGCGTCGAGCCATAAACAAGCCAATCGTGCCCGTGCCGCAGTAAGCGTCGATAATCGTTTCGTGTCCGCGCAGTTCGGCAAAATCAAGAGCGGTGTTGTAAAGAACTTCGGCTTGAGCTGTGTTGACTTGGAAAAAACTTCGCGCCGAAATGTTGAACTTGAGCTTGCCGATTTTGTCGTGGATTGTCGGCTTGCCAAATAAAATTCGCGTGTCGCGTCCGAGGATAACGTTGTTGTGGAAAGTTTGGACGTTCTGTTGAATGCTTGTGACTTCGGGCAGTTCACGTCGCAGGGCGCGGACAAAATTTTTTTCGTTGGGAAAGTTTTTCGTTGCGGTAACGAGCACAATCATTAATTCGCCATCACAGCCGACACGACCCATCACGTGGCGCAGAAAACCTTTGTGCGTGTCCTCGTCGTAAGGTGGCAGATTGAATTGCGCGACGACTTTTTTCACGGCGACGAGAATTTTATCGTTGCCGATGTTTTGAATCGGACAGCTCTGCGCGTCGATGATTTTGTGACTGCCGCGAGCATAGCAGCCGATGATTAGTTCCGCCTTAGATTTGCCGACGGGAAATTGCATTTTGTTGCGATAACGCAGAGGATTTTCCATGCCGAGCGTCTCAAAAATTTCCACGTCCGATAATTTTCCGATACGTTCAATGGCGTCAATAACCTGTTGACGTTTCCGGTTCAACTGCGCGGGATAGCTCATGTGTTGAAGTTGACAGCCGCCGCAATTTTTATACAGCGGACAAAACGGCTCCACTCGTTCTGCTGACGGCTTGACGACTTCAAGCAATCGGGCGACCGCGTAATTTTTTTTGACCGTCTCAATTTCCGCCAAAACTCCTTCGCCCGGCAACGCACCTTCGATAAAAATTGTAAGCCCGTCAAATTTTCCGACGCCTTCGCCGCTTGAGCCGAGTCCGTGAATTTTAATCAGCTGTGCCATTTCTCATCGTCCTCAAGTCTTCGTTAAGTTGAGCTTTCAATTCGTCGACACCGGCAAAAATTTTTTCGTCGCGCAATTTGCCGATAAAGCTGACAAAAATTTCCTCGCCGTAGATGTCGCCGCTGAATTTGTCGATAAAAACTTCCAGCCGTCGACGCGCCACTTTGAATGTCGGATTGTCGCCAACGTTTGCAATGCCGTTGAACATTTGCCCGCGAACTTTCACGCGCACGATATAAGCACCGTTCGGGAGCATGGCGCGTTTGTCGTCGATTTCAAGATTCGCCGTCGGAAAACCGATTTTGCGTCCGCGTCTGTCGCCGTTGACGACTTCGCCCGCGTAAGTGAAATTTCTGCCCAAAAGTTCATTCGCCGAATTCAAATCGCCCGCCGCAATCAACGCGCGAATTCTCGTGGAGCTGACAGTTTTTCTGCCGACCGTGAACGCTTGACAAACTTCCGCCTTGAAGCCGTAATTTTGAGCCTCGCGCAGGAGCAAACGACCGTTTCCGCGACCGAATCGACCGAACGTGTAATTGGGCCCGGTGACGACGTAAGCCGGTGAAATTTTCTCGCGCAGCAGTTCCAAAAATTCTTCGGGCGATTTGCGGCTAAAATCTTTCGTGAACGGAATTTCTATCAGCACGTCCACGCCCATATCGGCAAAAATTTCGCGGCGCAAGTTTCGACTGCCAATCATCAACGGCGCGGCATCGGGCGCAATGACCGTCAACGGGTGATTCGAGAACGTGAAGACAATCGCGGTGCCGTCAATCGCCTTAGCCTTGTCGAGCGCGTGGTTGATAACGCTTGCATGACCGAGATGAACGCCGTCGAACATGCCGAGCGCGACAACCGGGCGCGTAAATTTTTCCGTCAAGCCGCTGAATTTTTTTATAATCTCCAAAGAAAAGACCTCCGAATTTCTTTCTGCCGCCGATTATA
>CAMNPA010000126.1 GCA_946547205.1 uncultured Selenomonadales bacterium
ATCATCTGCCGACGACGCCGGTTGAGCTTACGAGACGATCTAAGCATTCGTCCATGGCGTTCAAGCAACGTGAGCAAGCAGTAAAGCCTTTCTGGAATTTAATCATGTTGGTCAGCTCTTCGTTCCAATCGACGCCGGAAGTTGAATCGCGCCAATTATTAATCTGCGTCATAACCGCCTGCAGTGCCTCATAATTCGTATCGGTCGAGTAAGCGTCAATGCCGAGCGTTGACATCGCATTTTGATAATACGCGTTGAAACTTAGCCGCGATATAACGGTTGTTTGCTGCTCATTGCCTTCGTCGTCGGGTATGGCGTTGCCTTCAAGGTCGCGCAGGATAAATTTTTCGGAGACGAGTTTATTGGGCTTGGCGTCGGAAAGAATCGTGTCGTGCGAAATATTGAAGAGCTCACTCAAATAAACGGCATTGGTCCCGTCGCCGGTTCTGGTGCCCCAAGATTTGGGCAGATAGCTGCGCGTGATGGTTCCGTCGCTGTTCAAAGTTTCAATGACTTCTTGACTTGTCGCCGCCGCCACACGACGATCGCCGCGATTTTGACTTAGAATCGAATTGACTTCCAACGCTTCAACAATACGCACGCCGCTCAAAAGATTTTCCGTTTCGGTGAATTCGCTGTCGTATTTGTAGAGATAATTTTTGTCGTTAATTTCGTCGTAGCGGTATTCGTATTCAATGGAGCCTTTGCCGAAAAAATTAATCGAGTCGGGAACTTTTGTTAAGAGCGTGCTGCCGCGCAGATACATGGTGTCCGCGTCGACTTTGGTGACTTCCGCATTGCCTACGTAATATTTGCCGTCACGAATCGTGACGCTGCTGTCATCACGAACGGCGGTTCCGTCTTCGCGCAGATAGTTGACCTGTGTCAAATCGCTTTCATCAGAAACAGTGACAGTTTCGCCGTCCTCGTTGACGAATTTATAAGTGCCGTTTAAATCCCAGCCCTGCTTATGCTGTTCGTTGAAGGCAGTCAACATAAAAGACGCCATATCAGCGAGCTTGTCAATGTACGATTTGCATTCTTCAATCGAATCGAGACGCGCCTTGAGGATACCGTTTTGCGGCAGGAAGACGACGTTGCTCTCTTTGATTTTCATGCTGTAATCTGTCACGCCGTAATCGACGCCGTAAAAGCTTGACGAGACGCCGTTGCTGGTGACAAGGTGCGAACGCGACAAGCCGTTAACCAAAGTGACGCCACCCGAATTGATTTGGTAACCGCCGAAATCATCTTCAGTGACGCTGATATTTATGTAATTGGACAGCTGATCTACAAGAACATCGCGTTGGTCGCGCAAATCGTTTGCCGTCGCGCCGGAAACTTCCTGCGGAATGATTTGCTTATTGAACGCGAGAATTTGCTCCAACAAATCATCAACCTGCAGAACTTCGGACTTCATATCTTCATACTGCGAACGAATCTGCTCTTGAAGTTCTTGCGTTGCGGTCTGAATGGTGTCGCTCAAATTTTTTCCCTGCTCAATGACTTCGACGCGCGAGGCAGAATTTGATGCCGTCGTCGACAAATCGACCCACGACTGATAGAAATGATTAATCGCCGCTTCAATGCCGAGATTTTTGCTGTCGTCGAAAATCGTTTCGAGCTTGTCGTAATTAACAGCCATCGTCTTAAAATATTGCTGCGAAGGATTTTCGTTGCGATATTGAATATCGGCGTAAATGTTGCGAGCACGTTCTACCGCCAATGCGTCGACGCCGGTACCGACTCTGACTGTGCCGTGCAGTGATGAGCGTTCTTCGCTGTAAGTCGTCGCGAGTGTCACGACTTGCCGGGAATAGCCTTCCGTGCCCGCGTTGGTTATATTGTGCCCGGTGGTATCAAGCGACAGCTGATTTGCGAGTATGCCGCGCACCATCGTATTCAGTCCCGCGAATGTTGATCTCATATTGTCTTCACCTCTTACTTTTAAACGTTTGCCTCGAACATGCGCCGCGAACGTCGTGAATCTGTTTGAGCCGCCGAGCCGTAAGTGTCACTTGCCGAAGTGCGAGCGAGTATGTTCAAGTTGAATGCGACGTAATTTTTGCCCTGCTTAAGGAGAACTTTCAATTCGTCGACTTGAACGCGCAACCGTTTTTGAGAATCGGCAGCTTTGCTCAAAAGTTTTTCCGCCACGTCCCGCTGAATGTTTTTTTCCTGCGCCGCGAGATATTCCGTGAACGACGCCGCATTGACACGCTTGAGAAATTCTTGGGCTTTTGATTCGTTTTTGTTTAGGTCGCGCAACACCATTTCGATTTTGCGAATCGGCTCTTGAACGTCCGGCGAATTGTTTTTCATGACGTTTATCAGCTCGTCGAAGAGTTCGGGCAGATGTGCGCACAATACGGTTTGTTCGCGCAGAAGTTTGATTGTTTCGTCCATTGCCGCTACCTCAAGCCTTAAAGTCAAATTTTTTCTGGTGCGAGACGACATCGGAGCCTTTGCCGGAATAAGTCGGTTCAACTGCCGCGCCGCTCAATTTGTTCAGCTGACCTTGCACGGCGTCCAATGCGCAACGTGTGAGGACTTGATTTTGATCGCGGAGCTTCAATGCACGTTCAACGGTTCGACTTAGCCGCGTGTGCGATTGGATAAGTTTTTCCTGCATGTCGCGCGAAGGTGCCGACCGATAAAAATCTTCAGCCTGCGTCGTTTCCGATAAGCTTGTATTCGACTTCGACAAGTCCCGCAAAATTTCGACGCGTCGTTGTTCCAATTTTTGGAGCTTGGACGTGATGAGCTGTTCCTCGTCGAGAATCTTGGACAGTCCCGCCATATCGATTGCGACAAGTGCGGAATGTTTCTTTTCGCCGAGCGTGATTAGGTTGTCGTAAATTTCGCCGAGCTTGTCGAGCGTATCAATCAAATTTTGCCACATGACTTTTGCCTCAATAACGGCTCATCAAAAGACTTGCCGCGATGTCCGCCGACGAAACGTTGTACTGTCCCGACGCGATTTGTTGTTGCAATTCGTTGACTCTGTCCTGGCGAACTTCGGACGTGCTTTTGAGTTTGTTTAGCATTTCGCTGAAACTCTGTGCTTCTCTGGACGGAGTAAACGCATCACTTTTTTGCGCGCCACGAACGTAAGACGCGGCATTGGCATATCTCGTCGCCGTCACGGAGTTTGAATAGTATTTCGCGGACGAGTTTACGTTGTTTACAATCATGACCTTCACCACCTGTTTGACTGCAGTCCTTGCAAAAATTTTTCAGTATATCTTCCCTGTTTGCCTATATATCGGAAAAAAATTTGGGCAACTTAAAATCGGCGCAGAAATTGAAAATGCCTTCAATGCCCTGTATAATTGCCGCGAAAAAAATTTTACAGCTACACAATCAGGGGGTAATTTTATGGAAGCATTGCACGGCGTGATTAACGACATCAACTCGTTTCTCTGGACGTACATTATCATCGTCGCGCTGATTGGTTCGGGCGTCATTTACACGTTGCGGACAAAATTTGTGCAGATAAGAATGCTCGGCGAAATGTTTCGGCTGATAATCGGCGGCGTGGGCGCGAAGACTGTCGGCAAGGAGATTTCTGCCTTTCAAGCGTTTTGCGTGTCGACGGCGTCGCGTGTCGGTGTCGGCAACATTGCGGGCGTCGCGATAGCCATCGTGACCGGCGGCCCCGGTGCTGTATTTTGGATGTGGGTTATCGCTTTTATCGGTTGCGCAACGGGTTTTGTTGAGAGCACACTCGCGCAGATTTACAAATTGCCAAAAGGCGAAGGCGGCTTTCACGGCGGCCCGGCATATTACATTCAAAACGCACTGCACATGCCCGGCTTGGCGAAATGGTTTGCAATTTTAATTTCCGTGACATTCGCGATGATTTATGTCTCAGTTCAAGCAAACACTATTGTCGGCGCAGTCGAGACGGCATTTGGCATTGACCACGCGATAACGGCTGTCGCAGTCGCAGTGTTGACGGCTCTGGTTATCTTCGGCGGCGTCACACGTATTGCAAAGTTTACGGAAATGCTCGTTCCGTCAATGGCAGGACTTTATCTTTTGAGCGCGCTGATAATCGTCGTGATGAATATCGACAAAGTGCCGGCAATGTTCGCGCTGATAATCCACGACGCATTTACTCCGCAAGCAGCAGTCGGCGGCGGATTCGCGGCGGTCTTCATGACGGGCGTTCGTCGCGGCTTATTCTCCAACGAGGCAGGCGAAGGTTCTGTTCCAAATGCGGCGGCAACGGCAAGCGGCAAACATCCTGCGCGGCAAGGCCTCGTGCAGGCCCTCGGAGTCGTATTTGATACCCTTATCGTTTGTTCTGCAACGGCGTTTTCTGTTCTGCTCACTGAACAATATGTTATCGGCGGCGATATGACAGGCGTCGCACTCGTGCAAATGTCACTGGCAAGCGTTTTCGGCACCTATGCTCCGCACATGCTCGCAGTGATTGTATTTCTGTTCGCGTTCAGTTCAATCGTCGGCAACTATTTCTATGCGGAAGTCAACATGGCATTTTTCAGCGGCGACGAATCGGGAATTCTGCCCAGCGTCATTGCACGCAACACGATGAATATTTTCCGCGTCGGTGTCATTGCAATGGTGCTCGTCGGAAGTTTTGCGGAACTTTCCTTTGTTTGGGATCTCGCAGACTTTTTCATGGCGATTTTGTGTCTCACAAATCTCTATGCCATTGCTCGCCTGTGCAAGTATTCGATTATTGCTCTCGACGATTATGTTGCGCAGAAGAAACGCGGCGTCGGTGAGCCTGTGTTCTATTCCAAAATTCTCGATAAGCAAGACGGTATTCACGCCTGGGATTTTGATAAGAAAAAATAATTACTCTTGCGAATGTTTTAATACAGACGGAAATTTTCATCGCCGAGCAGATTTTTCAACGCATCGCACAATTCCGGGCCGTAAGCAATTCGTTGAGCAATTTTTGTCCACGAGCCGCCTTGTCGCAAAAAAATTTGTCCGTCGCCTTTGTTCGCAT
>CAMNPA010000127.1 GCA_946547205.1 uncultured Selenomonadales bacterium
GAGCAATACACGTCATCAAAAAATAATCGTCGTTGCGTTTGCAGAGGCTGTCGTAATTTCCGAACAAATCAAAGCCGGCATTGCAAAACGCCGAGATCGAATGGAAAATCCCGTAACCGACAGCTTTAACGCCGAATTCGGGTATAAAGTGAATCGTCAGCACCACGGCGAAAAATCCTTCAATCGCGAACGTGTACTTTATAATTTGGCGAATCAGTTCAGCGAGCCGCGCTTGTCCGCCTTGATTGAGCGACTCTTGCAGAACCAAACTTTCTTGCAGGCGGAAACGATAGCCGAGCGTGTAAACGACCATCGTTGCCAATGTCATTATGCCGAGCCCGCCGATTTGAATCAGCACGAGCATTACGATTGTCCCGAAGATTGTTAAATCGTTGTGCACGTCGACGACCGTCAAGCCCGTCACGCATGATGCAGACGTTGACACAAACAGCGCGTCAATCGCCGCAAGCCCTTGATGATTCGTAGTGCTGATTGGCAACATCAAAAGTGCCGTGCCGAGCAAAATCATGAACACGAAGCTCAAGATAATTACCTGCGTCGGTTTCAATCGGAAAATTTTTAGCACTTGATAGATTAAGTCCATTTTCAAAACCTCAACGCGCAAGATGTTCGATAATCTGCGAGACGACGTAAAGGAACATGCCGACCATCGCGCCGCAAACAGAGCCGTTGATACGAATCATTTGCAAATCGTCCGAAACGTGCCCTTCAACGAATTCGGTCAGCTCATCGTCCGTGAACTTGTCGAGCCGTTCGCGAATCATTGCGGGAATTTGTCCGCGATATTCTTCAAGCAGACCGGCGATAAAATCTTTTATGAGCTTGTCGAATTTGCGTTGAAGGTTTTCGTCGCGAATGAACTCGTCAATCTTGGCGTCGACGAGAAAATCAACGGCGTCTTTCCAAATGACGGGCTTGCGTTCAACTTCGACAATGCGCGTGATTTTCGGATTGGCGGCTTGTTGACGGCGGAGCTTTTCCAAAATTTTCGGATCAGTCTCGCCTTTAACGTTGACATCAATCCACGTCTTGATAAAGTTTTCCGCGTCGAATTTCTGCATGAAAAGCGTCTTGAGGTCTTCGAGAAATTTTTTCGTGTTGAGACTGCTTGCCGCCGAATTGACGAAGCCGCCGAAAGTTTTAATCATCTCGTTGGCAGAATTCGCCGTAAAGCTGTCAACCATGCCCGTTGCGTTCAAAATTTTTTCGGCGTCGCTGATTTTGTTTTCGACGGTCTCGTTGAGGATTTTCAAAATTTTTTCGTCGGTCAAATCCATTGAACTCAACACGAGCGCACGTCCCGCCGAATCGCCTTCATAAGCCTCGCGAAGCTCCGTGATTTTGTTCAGAATCTCCGCCTGCATGTGCGAACTGCGCAAAATTTTATGCCCGGTGTCGAGCAGCGCGATTAAAATTTTTCGGCTGTGTTTATCGTTCGTGACGACTTTCAAGACGGCTTTGAAAAATTTTTCCGCGTCGAGATTTTTAATTTCAGTCGTGAGAATCGGCGCAACGTTTTTGGCGATTGACCGCGTGTCCAGTCCGCCGAAAAGTTCCGTCAAGACTTCGCGCACGAGAGTTTTCATTTTCGCGCGCCCTTTGTTCTGCTCAAAGAAGTCAATCAAAAGTTTGGCGGTATTCTCGTCGCGAATCGTCTCCATGATATTTTTCGTGCTAAGTAAATCCGTGCCGACGAATTCAACGATTGCATCCATGATTCGCCCGCGATTGCGTCTTAAAATTTCCGTGTGAAAGCCGATGCCGAGCGGTTTACGGAAAAGAGCCGTCACGCCGAACCAGTCAGCCATGCCGCCGATTGTCGCCGCTAAAAATCCGTGATTGAGCAGACCGAGAATCATTGAGCCCGTCGCGCCCTGCAAAATAAATTTCAGCGGCGAAATTTCCGGCAATGTCGAGACTGCAAACAGTGCACTTGCCGCCAAAGTCGCCGTCGCTTTTGTTTTGTTCTCCAAAAAAATTTTTCCCTCCGTTCGTGAACTAATCGCTGCTTTGAGTGTCGCGTTCAATCGGCACACGTCGCGGCGAGTAAATCATTTTCTGCCCGTTCATTTCGTCGACGAGATAAATCGGACGGCGTTTGCTCTCATAAAAAATTTGTCCGAGATATTCGCCGATAATTCCCAACGCCAAAAGTTGCATGCCGCCGAGAAACAACATCACCGTCATCAACGTTGGATAGCCCGCAACCGGGTCGCCGTAAAGAATCGCCATCATCAAAACGAAAATCATGTAAGCCATCGCGCCAAATGAAACCGTCACGCCGAGGAACGTCATCATTCGCAGCGGCGCGGTCGTGAACGAAGTCATGCCCTTCATTGCCAAATTGAACAGCGCGAGAAAATTCCACGTCGTTTGCCCGGCGGCGCGCGGTTGCACTTCAAACGGAATTTCTTTTTTGCGATAACCGAGCCACGTGAACAATCCTTTCGTGAAACGCTGATTTTCGCGCATGAGTTTCAACGCCTCAATGCAACGGCGATCGAGCAATCGGAAGTCGCCAACGTCGCGCTGCATTTCGTAGGACGTGCTGAATTTTTTCATCGCCGCATAGAAAAGATTTGCGCAGAAACGTTTAAGCCGCGTCTCTCCGTTACGGTCGATTCTTTTGCCGCAAATGTCGTCGTAACCTTTTCGCCACCACGAGATCATTTCAGCGATAGTCGAAGGCGGATGTTGAAGGTCAGCGTCCATGATAATTACCGCGTCGCCGTCAGCGTAGTCAATGCCCGCCATCATCGCCGATTCTTTGCCGAAATTTCGCGACAAGCTGATATAAGTAATATCGTCGTGCACGGCGGACAGTTCGCGCAGTTTGTCCAAAGTTCCGTCGCGGCTGCCGTCGTTTATGAAAATGTAATTGAATTTGCAGTCGGGAATTTTTTCAACGTGAGCTTGCACGGCGGGATAGAACAGGTCGATAACTTCTTCCTCGTTGTAGCAGGGCACAATGATTGAAATTTTATCCATGTCGGCGATTGTTTGAAGTGCTCCTCTCTGAAAATTTCCTGCGATTATATCAAAGCCGCGTCGATTGTTCAATTAGGAATTACTTTGCAGCCGTCGTATCAAAAAAAAAATCGGCACGGAACTTTGAAGTCTCGTACCGAATTTTTTTGGCGAATCACTCTGTCAAATCGCCCATGCGTTCAAGCGGCGCGCTCAAGTCCATGTGACCGGAAAGCGTTTCAACTTCCTCGCCGTCGACTAAAAATTTTACGCTGGTGATTTCGGGAAAGTTCGTCAACGTGTCGACGATTGAGCCGATTAAAAATTCTTCGCCGGTCGAGCCGCCAACGAATCCTTTCAAAATGCTGCCGTCAAAATCGACAATCGCCATGCCGTCTTCAACCGTGATGCTCCTTATCGCCGCGTTGCTCGGAAAAATCGTCGTCAAGTTGTCTTCGCCGGGATTATCGCGCAAAAGTTCAACGGCGGCGGTGTATTTGTCAGTCGAATCATCAACGACAATCTCGCGCTCCACTTCGACAAGTTTCATGCCCGAATCGTCGGGATAGTAGACTTTGACGCTCATTGTCTGTTCATTTTTTGAAGGAGTGGCTTCGGGCTTTTCATCGGGTTTAGTTTGATTCTCCGGCTCCGGCTCAGGTTCAGTCGTCTCCGGCGTTGATGTCGGTTTCTTTTCCGGCGTGACCTGCGGCGGCGATTGAGCAGGCGGATTTTCGGGCGGATTGTCGGTTGGCGGTTGCTCACAACCGGCGGTAAACAAGAGCAGGGCTAACATTGCCGACATTAAAATTTTTTTCACGGTTAATCAGATCCTCCTTGATTGAAATAACGGTTGACGGCATTTGTGATTGCCTGCGCAAGTTTCTGCTGATAATCTTCGCTTGCCAATAATTTTTCTTCGCGCGGATTAGTGATGAAACCGAGTTCAATTAACGACGCGGGACATTTCGAGTGTGTCATAACGTAAAATCTTGCAGGTTTGGTTCCGCGATTTTCAAGACCGCCGAGCCGCAAAAGTTCTTCATTGAGCAGACGGGCAAGACGTGCACCTTTGACGGCACCGGGCGCGTGATAAGTCTCCACACCGTGAGCATGAGTATTTGAAAATGCGTTGCAGTGGACGCTGATGAAAATATCGGTGTTCGGCGGTGACTTGTCGACGCGAGCTTGAAGTTCGGTTGCATCGGGAACGCCGGGTGCCGCAACGTCAATATCGGTCGTGCGCGTCATGATGACGTTGTAACCTGCAGCGTTCAAAAGTTTTTGAGCTTTGAGCGAGACGGCAAGCGATACAGCTTTTTCAGTGACGCCCGTAGGTCCAACTGCGCCGGTATCTGAACCGCCGTGACCGGGATCGAGCACGATAATTTTTCCGTCGCCGTGGAAGTCGCCGTTAAGTGTCGCCCAATCGTCCTGCGCGGGATTCATCTTCATATCCAGAACGATGCGATCAGATTTTTTCTCCGAACTGTCTGCAGGCTCCAACGAAACTTTCAAGCCGCCGTTAAAAGTTGAGTAAAGATAGATTTGAATACTCGTGCCGTAATTTTTTTCTTTGCCGGCGAAAATTTTTTCAACCAAATCTTGCGCGCCGGCTTGAATCCTTATGCCGGAAAGTCGATTAACTCTGCCGGGCATTGCGTTTTTTATTGCGACGTTGAGCACGCCGTTTTTAATGTCGGTCGTAATGTCGCCGAGGTCGAGCGGCGCACCGTTGTAGGAAATTTCAATGCGCACAGTCTCTTTGTCCACGTCAAAGGCGTTTATCTGCGTCAATTCTGTGGACTTTGCAAAGGCGTTGCCGGTCGCCGCGCAGGTCAAAATTAAAATCAACGTGAAACACGTCAGAAGTCTTTTCAGCAAAATCATTCCCCCAAATTTTTCAAAAGTCTTTGTGCCTCATCAAGTGCCGCTTGAGTTTGTTCCTGTTCACGAGAAATTGTCAACGTGAGATATTC
>CAMNPA010000128.1 GCA_946547205.1 uncultured Selenomonadales bacterium
GCACCGTTTTCAGTCTTGGCAATGAGTTTTTTCTCGTCAAGGTCGCTGTAATGCAGAGCAGTTGCGGTTGTCGGCGGCGAATTCGTTCCCAGTCGTGTTGAAAAGACCGCGTAGCCGTAAAGAACGCCGGGCTTAACGGAGCTGTCGACAAATTCGGTGCGGTCAGTGTTCTCAATCAACGTGTCACCGTCGCGCAAAGACTTCGGGACGCCGCCAACCTTGCGAATCAGCGTAAACATCACGCCTAAATCTTCGGGAGCCTGCCAAACGACGTGACAAATCAAATCTGCACCGGCAACGGCACTTGTGGACTTCGCTTTGACGGAAATTTTGCTGATTGTCGACGTTGGCGCGGACGAATAATTTTCTTTGACGGTCGCGTTGACATTCAACGGACTTTTGGGCGGAATGAGTTTCAAACGTTCCTGCGCGGGCTTGAAGTCTTTAATTTTGCGAAGAATTTCCATGCAGTCGCTGACGGCTTTGGCGGGAGCGATTGACAAACTCGGCAATTTTTTTTCAGCCCAAGCATAAAGTTCGCGGCGTTTAAGCTCGGCGGCGATTTTGTTGATTCGCCATTCAATTTTCTTGAGGTCGTTCGATTCGGGCTTTAAAAGACGTGCGCGGGCAAGAATTTTTATAATTTCCGCCGTGACGAGATTGACGGATTCATCGGTGCTGCGCGCCTGTTCGACAAGGTCAAGCATCGAATTCATCTCGGCGACGTAGCTTGAGAATTTATTCAGTTCGCTGAAGGAAAAATCGCAATTCGTGCAATGATCGGCAGTCGCAGGAGTTTTCTTGCCGCATTTCGGGCACTCGACGAAAAAATTTTCACCGCAGACTTTACAACGCGCAATTTCGGCGTCTTCATGCGTTCGGAAGTTTTCAAAGGCTCCGCAGTTGGCGCACGTCATGCAGAAAGAATTTTCGCCAACGTCAATGGTCGCCTCGTAAGGATTTTTCAGCAAGCCCGCCGCCTTGTTGTAAAGTGCCGCGCTCAATTCATACGTCAAAAAATTCGGGAAGGTGCGGCGAATTCGATTTATGCAGTTGTCGGCAAAATAGCTGTCGCGTTTGAAAAGTTCGGGCGCAGATTTTATCTTGCCGAAAAATTCCGCGAGACTTTCAATCTTCAACGAGTGGTCGTACTTGAAACGGTTATCGTCGGTGCTGAAAATCTGTGTTTGCGCAAGGTTGAGCAGAGCTTTAATCGCCTGCCACTGCGGAATCGGTGCGGAAAATTTTTTTGCGGCGTCGCGGAAAATGTCGCGCAAATCGTCTGTTGAACGGCGGCGATAAAAATCTGACGACGGCTCAATTTGCCCTTCGATGTAATGCGCCAATTCGTAAAGGTCATGAACATTTGCCGACCACGGAAAATTTTTTTCATCGGGAACTTTTTGGAACGCCTCGAAATTTTTTGCAAGCTCCGTCATCACAGAATCGCTCATGAAGAAATTGTTCAGCGTCGCCAAAATTTTTTGTGCTGTCCGCGCAGGTTTGATGTCGAATCCTTGTTCGCGATACGTCGCCTCAATCGTTGACGGACTAAGCTTGAGTTTGTCGCGCACCTGCCGAATTTGCGTCTGATTAACCTGCAACGTGCCGCTCGTGTCTCCGCGCTGAATGTCAATGTAAAGCCGCAACTCTTCCACGCGCTGACGTTTGAGCGACTCTGCTTCCTGCTGACGGAAACGCGGATTATCAATCGTCAACGAAATGTAATTGTCCATTTGAAGTTCCGCACGAATCTCGGCAAGGCGCGTCGGATCAACGGTCGTATTCTGTTCGGCGGTAAGGCGTTTCTTCCATGCGTCGTAAGCGGCGCGAATTTTTTTTATGTTGTCAGGAGGATCAAACTCCAAACCGAGCATCTCAAAGATATTTCGTTTAGCCAAAGTCAACCCTCCCAAAAAATTTTACTTGTCTTCGTAATGACCTTTGCAAGACTTCACTACGACAAAACCGTTTGACGAAATGTTATAAACGAGGCGATTCTTATCATCAATGCGACGAGAATAGTAATCGCTGTTTTTGAGTTTTTCGGGCTTACCTTCGCCGCCCAAAGCTCCGTTGCGTTCAATGCTCTGCAACAGCCGATGAATTTTGTTGAGCGTCTTGCGATCTTGCATTTGCCAATAAAGATAATGCTCCCAGCCGTCGTCTTCAAATGCAAACTTACCCATCGACAATGCCTCCGAGTTCTTCAATCGTGGCACCGTCCGCCATAGCCTCAAGTTCTTCCATTGAAGCGACTATAAGATGCTCCGAGGCGTCGGAAAGCTCAAGTTTTGCCAAATATCTTGCGTTGTTCACGCACGTGTCAATTTTGTCGACGCCGCGCATTTTTAATTCGTCAATGAAATGATCCCACTCCAACGGCGAAAAGGTTATCGGCTCCTTGATGTGCTTAGGTTCGGGCAACGGTTTTCGCCAAGGATTTTTAATTCTTTTCATGATGAAAACTCCTTTCCGCTCATCAGCTTTCCAAAATATAATCGTTGCCGCTCGTGTCGTAAAGTTTTGCCGTCATCGTCGCCGCGAGTTTGTCCAGCAGAGAAATATATTTTTGCGCCACGTGCCGATAAATTTCCGCAGCAGTCTCCGCGTCGTAGATGTAGCTTGAAAGGTTGCGTTTCTCCAGCATGTCAAGCCACGTTGCGGCGTCGTCAATCAGCTCCGTTTGAAAGGCTTGACGAATTGCACTGCGCGGGCTGTTGACTTCGAGACCTTCATATTCCAGAAAGGCGCGCATCAATTTCCACGACAACTCAAAGCAAAATTCAAAACGTTTAATCGTCGCGTCAAGGTAAAGTTCGTCCGCCGCGATGTCTTTTTCCAATGCCGCGTGAAGTTTTGCCAGAGCGTGTGAAAAATCTTCGTGCTTGAGTTTGATTCGTTCGAGTGTCATTGAAATTCTTCCTTTGTCCGCCGCGAATAAAAGTTTGCCGTCGCGTTCGATGTTGAGCAAAAGTTTTTCGCGCGCCGTCTGCAAATTTACAATGTCAATCGCGTATGGAAAGGTGCTGTCTGCCAAAGCCGCCGCCAATTCCGATTGAATCGGTTGCGAAAATTTTATCGCCAAGTCCACGTCGGAATTTTTCCTGTAGTCGCCGCGTGCCCGTGAGCCGAACAATTTCACTTGCGACAAGCCGTCTTTGTGCGCGAAAAAAATTTTCAGCAGAGCTTTTAATTGGTCGCTTGATAAACCGTACATCAATCGGCGGAAATGCGGAGCTGATGAACTGCGCTTCGCTCAACGTCAATATCGGATTCGGTGCGCAGGAAAGTTTCAAAAGTCTCATCGGTTTTCGTGTTGACGGCCTCGACGTGAACGCCGGACGCGTCAACTTTGAACGTGACTTTAATCGGCGTATCGCGGCTTGTGTTCGGCGGCAGATTAACGACGAGTTCGCCCAAAAGTTTGACGTTGTGCGCGGGATCGGTGGCTTGCGGATTGCCGTCCTCATCGACGCAAGGAATTAACGTGTCGTCGGTTGACATGTTCTCGAATGCGCGGAGCAAAACGCGTTCCTGATTGTCTTCAAGCGGATAGTAAGTCTTGGAAAAAATTGCGGGCATTTTCTCGCCAATCTTGATGAAATTTTCCAGAACGTATTTATGCTTTGCACCTTTCGTATCGACGACACCGGGACCGAATGAACGCGGCGTTTGATCCTCGACTGTGAATTTGCTCGTGAGCTGTTCGGCGTGCGCAATTGTTTTGCCGGAGCCGTCGGAAGTTTCAGTGCCGTCCGCAGAAAGTGAATCGACTTCTTCAACCAACATGCTCGCATAAATCGCCGCACCTTTGGCAACGGCTTGATCGGGATCGTGTTGCTGAACTTTGCCGGGAAATTTAGCCTCGACCGCATCGATAATCATCGGCATATAAGTTGAGCCGCCGACGAGTAACACGGTGTCAATCGCTTCGGCGGGAACTTTTTCCAACGTGGCGTCGACAAAATTCATCGTCTTTGCGACAATATCGGAAGTCATTTGCTCAAAGTCAGAACGTTTGATTGTAATTTCGGTGCGCGAGCCGTTCACGTCAATACGGACTTTGGCGGATTGTTTCTTGCTGAGTTTGCGTTTCGCCTCCTCGACTTTGGAGCGAATGTCCTGCCGAGTTTCGGGCTCAATGTCTTCGGGCGTGAGGCCGTTGTCTTCGCAGCAGGCGTGCAAAATGTGATTGTAAAGTCTGTCGTCCCAATCTTTGCCGCCGAGTCTGTCATCGCCGCCGGTTGCAAGCACCGTGATTTTCTGAACGTCGCGCCCGGAATTATTTTGCGCCATCGACATTTTTACAACGGTCACGTCGAATGTGCCGCCGCCGAGGTCGTAAACGAGAATCGTCCTGTCTTCCTGGAATTGACGTGCGCAATAACTCAACGCCGCCGCAGTCGGTTCGTTAATCAAGCTCAAGACGTTCAGTCCGGCAAGTTCGCCTGCCTGTTTGGTCGCGGAGCGTTCTTCCAGTCCGAAGTAAGCGGGAACAGTTATAACCACGTCTTGAATGGTGCCGCCTTGATCTTCGACGAGATTTTTCAGCCGCGTCAAAATCAGTGCGCTAATCTCAACGGGCGTGTAAGTTTTGCCGTCGAATTCATAGGTGCGCGTGTCGCGTTTGCCGATTTCGCGTTTGACGAATTGCACGACGCGTTCGCCGTCAGTTTCGACGTTTTCCTTTGCCGCCTGTCCGACGACGACATTATTTTCATTCTCAAAAAAAACTACGCTTGCCACGGTGTTCGAGTCGTCTTCGTTGTTGCGAATGACTTCGGGATTGCCGTTCGAGTCCAAGCGCGCAATGCAAGAGTAAGTTGTTCCCAAATCTATGCCGTAAGTGCTCATGTGAATGTTGTCTCCTTCGATTGATTTTTTAGGCTCTACTTTTATTTTTTTTTATGAACTTCCTTTCTTTGCTTGCCCAAAGAAAGGAAGCGAAAGAAAGGGCACC
>CAMNPA010000129.1 GCA_946547205.1 uncultured Selenomonadales bacterium
CGCCGTGGAATATTTTGGCGATAACTTTCACGAACAAAGCCGCCAACGAGATGAAGTCCCGCGCAGAAAATTTAATCGGCTCGTCCGCGCAGAATATCGTTTTGAGTACGTTCCATTCTTTTTGCGCAAGACTTTTGCGGCGCGAAATTGAAATCACCGGGCAATTCACGCGCAACTTTGCAATCTACGACACCGGCGACACGAAAACGCTCATCAAGCAATGCCTCGGCGAATTGAATCTTGACGAGAAAATTTTTTTCAACGTGCAGTTTAAAATCTCTGACCTCAAGAATAATCTGATTGATCCCGCGCATTTTCGCGAGCAGATAAATCAAAACCGCAATTTGCGCACTGCAGAGCGTGATAAAAACATCGCGCAGATTTACGAGCTGTATCAGAAAAAATTGCGTGAGAATAATGCGCTGGACTTCGACGATTTGATTTTCGCGACCGTGAAACTTTTCAGCGACTATCCCGACGTTTTGGAGCGTTATCAAGAGCGTTTCCAATACATTTCGGTTGACGAGTATCAGGATACCAACGTCGCGCAATACGTTTTGACGAAGCAGCTTGCCGCCAAATACAAAAATCTTTGTGTCGTCGGAGATGCGGATCAGTCGATTTACGGTTGGCGCGGCGCGGACATGCGCAACATTTTGAATTTCGAGCAGGATTATCCAAATGCGCGAGTCATTTTGTTGGAGCAGAATTATCGTTCGACGCAGACCATTTTGAATGCCGCAAATGCCGTCATTGAAAACAACGTTGACCGCAAGCCGAAAACTCTTTGGACACGCAACGAGAGCGGCGAACGAATTAAACTTGTCGTCTGCGAAAATGATAAGCAAGAAGCGGAAGTTGTCGCGCGGGAAATTCGTCAGCTCGTCGAACGCGAAAATTTTCTTTACAACGAAATCGCTCTGCTCTATCGCACAAATGCACAGTCGCGAATGTTTGAAGAACAATTCATGCAGGCGGGCATACCTTACATAATCGTCGGCGGGCTGAAATTTTACGACCGCAAAGAAATCAAAGACATACTCGCCTATCTGCACGTCATCGCCAATCCGCAAGACCGCGTTCATCTCATGCGCATAATCAACGTGCCGCGTCGCGGACTCGGCTCAACGAATTTGAATCGGCTGGCAGAATTCGCGGAGCACATGGGAATTTCAATCCTTGAGCTCGTCGCGGACAATGAACTTTTCTTGCAAGTGCCGGGACTCAATCAGCGTTTCCGTGCGGGCGTCAAAGAATTCGCGGCAATGATGATGAGCTTTATGGAGTCGGCAAATAATCTGACAATCGACAAATTGATTAAAACCGTGCTCAATGAGTCGGGCTATCTGAAAATGCTGCGTGACGATTTGGAGCTCGGCAAGGCTGAAAATATTTCGCGCGAAGAAAATTTGGGTGCGTTCGTCAACAGCGCGAAAGATTTTGTCGACATCAATCCCGACGGCTCGCTTGAAGATTTTTTGAATCACGTCGCGTTAATCACTGACCTTGACACCGTCGACGAGAAAGAGTCGCGCGTTAAGCTGATGACCGTTCACGCCGCAAAAGGTTTGGAATTTCCGATTGTGTTCGCCGTCGGAATGGAAGAAGGACTTTTTCCGCACGCCAATTCGCTTTACAGAGCAGAGAGTTTGGAAGAGGAACGCCGCGCTTGTTACGTCGCCTTCACTCGTGCGGAGAAAAAACTTTACATCACGGCGGCGAAAAAGCGAATGACTTTCGGCAAGACTTCCGCGCAAAAAGTCTCGCGCTTTGTCGAAGAAATTCCCGCCGAATTTTTGGACGCTTACGGCTATGCACCTGTCACACGCAAAAAAATTTCTATGTCAACTTACAAGCCGCCTACAGCTTATCGTGCCGCGCAAACGACTAAATCTACACAAAAAAAATCCGTGACGGACACGAATTTTAACGTCGGAGATACAATCAATCACAATAAATGGGGACTGGGCACGGTTACATTGATTGACAGCAAGACAATCACAATTTCATTTTCAAATCCAACGGTCGGCGTCAAGAGATTGCTCATCAAAGCCGCGCCGATAACCAAGCTGTGAATCAAAGGCGGAGCAGTCCCTTGATTTTGTCGGTGAAAGATTGTTCGGCTGATTTAATTGATTGCGAACGTTTTGCCGAGCCGTCGAGCACGCCGCATGTTTTGGCAAGCTTGAGCCACGCGGGGAATTCGTTCAGCAGTCGCGAGTAAAGTTCTTGATTCGGAACGGAGCGAAAATCATCAAGCGCGAAAAAATTTGCATTGTCGACATAACGCCCGCTCATTGTGTCGAGCTCTTCAAGCAGACCGTAGCCGCTGCCGCTCACGCCGACGAATTGCCAGAATATCGGCAGATACGATGCCTCAATCAAAAAATTTTTAATGGCGTTCCGATTGTAGAAGCCGCCGTCAGTGATGAAAACAACGTAAGCGGGCAAGGTGCTCGTCTCAAATTCGGCAACGACTTCGCGCATAACGACAAGTTCATTGGTGCCGTAGCCGAGGCTGCTCATCAATCTGTCCCAATCGTCCGGAACGGCTTGCTCATAATTTTTCATGTTGACGGTCGGACGACGTTGGCAACGGTCAGCAAAATACCAAAAATCAAGTTCGCCGTCGTCGTCGAATTGAACGGCTATCGGCAGAATTTTGTTGACGATCTCTTGAACGGTGCCATTGCGATAGCTGTTGCTCATTGAGCCGGAAATATCCATGACCAGTGTGACGTTTGCAGTCACGTCCAAAAGATTTCGTTTTTCCAATTCGACTTTGAGCGGCTTGACGAGCGAGACGAGTTTTGGCGCACCGTCTTGAATTTTTTTCTCCAGCGAAATTTTTTTCGGCGCGGAATCTGTCGGCGACGTTGAACTTGTTGATTGACTTGGCGGCGGAATTCTGAATGGTGAGCGCGTTGATTTTGTCGACGTTGAACTTGCCGATTGACTTGGCGACGAAATTTTTATTGGCGGGCGCGATGATTTTGTCGAAGCCGGAGTCGGAGCAGGTGCAGGAGTTTCGTCGTCAGCTTGTTCGCCGCCGTAAAATGCAAGCAGTGCGTCAAGTCCGCCGTTGAATCCGCGAGCCACGACGTTAAATCGCCAGCCGTTCTTGCGATAAATTTCAAGCGACGTGATAGCTTTTTCCTGCTCAAAATCTTTGCCGCCGAACGTTGCGTTTATTTCGTCGCCGATTGAAATTTTATGCGATGAAATTTCGCGCATGGTGCCGTTGCCGTCGATTGACGCAGTGAACACGAGCTTTTGAATCGTCTGCGGCAAGTCGTTGAGCTTAATTGTAAACGTCATGCCCGAATCAATGTTCGCGCCGACAATTTCACTGCGCGGCGAATTCATTTGATTATAAAAAATCATGTAGCGGTCGTCTGAAAGTTTTTCGTCCTTGTCGACGCCGAAGCAACAGAAATCGTAAGTCGCCGAGCCTTGAACTTGCAACGAGACTTTCAGCGGGCGGCTTATGTCAAAATATTTTTCGAGCTTGTCGCGAGTTCCGCGTTCAACATTCATTATAAACACCTCCGAGAAATTTATACCACAAAAATTTTTCACAGGCAATTTGATTTAAGAAAACGTTTTTGCTAGACTGTGCAGGAAAAATTAGGAATTGGGACGTGTTGGTAAAGTGCATTTTGCTCGTGATTGATTTTAATTTTTTTGTTCTACTTTTTCTTTGCTGCGCCCAAAGAAAAAGTAGCAAAAAGAAAGGGCGTCATCCGCCACGGTGCAATCCTGCACCTAACGGCGGCGGCGCGCGTCCATGCGCGCCGGGTTTCAATTTCTTTCAACGCTACTTTACCAACAATCCCTAGGAATGAAAATCCTAAAAGCTCAAAGCTTAAAGCTTAAAGCTCAAATCTACAACAGGAGATGATTCACTTTGCTTGATATGAAATTTGTGCGCGACAATCTCGACGAAGTCCGCGCCATGTTAAAAAATCGCAACAACAACTTGAGCCTGGATAATTTCGCTGAACTTGAACAACGACGCCGCTCAATCCTAAGCGAGACCGAACAGCTCAAAAGTCAACGAAACGCCACGTCAAAAAAAATCGGCGCAATGAAAAAAGCCGGCGAAAATACCGACTCGATTGCCGCCGAAGTCCGAGCGATTGGCACGAAAATTTCTGCGCTTGATGCCGAACTTCGCGACGTTGAAAACAATCTGCGAGACTTGCTCCTGCACATTCCGAACGTTCCAGATAAATCCGTTCCGATTGGCGTCGACGACACGCAGAATCCCGAAATTCGACGTTGGGGCACGCCGCGCGAATTTGACTTCACGCCGAAAGCTCATTGGGACATCGGAACGAATTTAAATATTTTCGACTTCGACAGAGCCGGCAAAGTCACGGGCGCACGTTTCACATTTTATCGCGGCTTAGGTGCACGTCTCGAACGCGCCTGCATAAATTTCATGATGGACTTGCACGCGAACAAACACGGCTATACCGAAATGCTCGCGCCGTATATCGTCAACCGCGACAGCATGATTGGCACCGGGCAGCTGCCGAAATTCGCCGAGGACATGTTCAAGCTTGAAGGGCTCGATTATTATCTTGTGCCGACTGCCGAAGTTCCGATGACGAATTTTCATCGCGACGAAATTTTATCAGCCGACACTTTGCCCGAATATTATGCATGTTATACGGCGTGTTTCAGAGCGGAAGCAGGTGCGGCAGGTCGTGACACTCGCGGCTTGATTCGTCAACATCAATTCAACAAGGTTGAGCTGATTAAATTCACCAAGCCCGAAGATTCATGGAACGAATTGGAAAGCATGGTTGACGCCGCCGAAGACGTTTTGCGCGAATTGGAAATCCCGCACCGTGTGATTCTCCTTTGCACCGGCGATATGAGTTTCACTTCCGCCAAGACTTACGACGTTGAAGTTTGGATGCCCGCGCAGAATAAGTA
>CAMNPA010000130.1 GCA_946547205.1 uncultured Selenomonadales bacterium
AAAGAAAGTAGATCAAAAAAAATTAAAAGGAGCAATAACCATGAAGAAAGCGATTTGCACGGGAAGCTTTGACCCGGTGACCAACGGACACATAAATATTTTTGAACGCGCGGCAAAAATGGTCGACGAGCTGATTATTTGCGTGTTCATCAACGAGACCAAAACTTATCTCTTCAACATGGAAGAACGCGTTGATTTGTTGCGCGAAGCTACAGTTCACATCGACAACGTGACAGTTGACGGTTGCAACGGACTTGCCGCCGACTACATCAAACAGCACGACGTTAATTTGATAATTCGCGGACTTCGTTCAGCGGCTGACTTTGAATATGAAGTCAACAAGGCTCAAATGATGCGCCACCTTATCCCGACAGTCGACACGATTTTTTTATTGACAGCCCCCGAATTTTTGTTTATAAGTTCTTCGGGCGTGCGTGAACTTGCACATTTCGGCGGCGACGTTCACGGGCTTGTGCCGGAGTGCGTGGAATTCGCGCTCCAATCAAAAATGAAAATTTAATTCCTCGAATACCAATGAACGCGAGAGGTGATGCTTATGGCAGTACGTGACACGTTGAACAAAATCGAAAATCTTGTGGCGGGCGCGCCGCATTTGCCGCTGACGAACAAAACGGTCATTTCGGAAGAAGAATTGATTCGCCTGGTTGAAGAG
Organism: uncultured Selenomonadales bacterium; assembly: GCA_946547205.1. Taxonomy (GTDB): domain Bacteria; phylum Bacillota; class Negativicutes; order Selenomonadales; family Selenomonadaceae; genus Quinella. The sequence continues at coordinate 674 of CAMNPA010000130.1, forward strand.
TTGCGTACCGAATTGCCGCAAGAGATCGAACACGCCTCGGAAGTCATGCACGAACGCGACAACATCATTCGCAACGCGCAGACAGAGGCAGATAACATCGTCAAGCAAGCGCAGTTGCAGGCGGAACAAATCATCGACGAAAATGACATCGTCGTTAAGGCACGTGAAAAGTCACGGATGGTTTTAAGTCAAGCTCAACAGCAGGAAGCAGAGATTATGGAACGCACGCGGCAAAATTCCAAGCAACTGCAGGACGACGCCGACCGTTATGCCAATCAAGTTTTCGACCAGTTAATTGCGCACGTGACGAACACTTTCCAGGACGTTCAGCAGGCTCAAGCCGGACTTGAACACGCGCGGCAAATTCTTCAGCAGGCAAAGCTCCAAATGAATCAGCAGGCGGCACAACAGGCTTATGCTCAATCTTATGTGAATTACGGTCAACAGCCGCAGTACGACCAAAATCAGCAGAGCTACAATCAACCGCAACAATACGACCAAAATCAGCAGGGCTACAATCAGCCGCAATACGACCAAAATCAGCAAGGCTACAATCAACCGCAACAGCAATATCCGCAGCAAGAACAGCGATAAAAATTTAGCGGAACCTTCGGGCTCCGTTTTTTGTTGCACGAAAAATTTTCTCTGCTATAATCGCCGCAAAGGAGGCGTCACAATGGACGATGGTTTTCTTTTAATGCAACTGCGCGATTGTTTCACGGCGGGCTACACTCTGCCGCAATATTGCATCGACAACGGAATTCGCAAGCCGCTGTTTGTGGTGATGGAAGCCAATCATTGGCAAATTCTCTGGGAAATTCATGTGCAATTTTCTCACGACAAAAGAATTCAACCGAAATTCGTTTCGCTGAACGGCACTTTAAATTCCATGCGCCTTTCGCCGGGCACAGTCTTTGACGAATTAAAAATAGATGATTTGGAAGAAATGAGCTTGAACGACTGCGATAAAATTTTTCTGCTCACCACACAAAGATTTAATCTGCCTTCAAGCAAAGTCGTCTATCTCGACGAACTCACAAATACTTTCTTCAAACGAGTTTACATGGAAATTCCCACGCTCCATTTCCTGCAGAGACATCCCAAGGTAAAATTTTTCTTCACCAACTTTACGGTCTTGAATCACAATCCAAATAATACGGCACGCGAAAAGCAAATTCTCGCCGACCAAATTCCCTTAGCCCAAATCACAGAGAAGTTAAAGGCAAATCCCGACGGAAATTTTCCGACGCCTTACGATGATTTCGGCTACAGCAAAAAAGATTTATTAGCCATGCTTAATGGTGTCGATGTGAAAACCAATTCCGACGGTTCAACTACTCTCAACGATAACGATAATCCGCTTGTTCGAGTGGGGAACGGCAAAAGACTTGTTCCGAATCAGCCCGCAAAATTTAAGAATCGAATTTACTTCATGGGCGGCTGTTCTCATTTCGGAACAGGTGCGCCATTCGACAAAACGATTGAGAGCTATCTTCAGAAAATGCTCAACGAAAATCGGCTGCCCTATCGCGTGGAAAACGAATCGCAATTTTTCACCTATCGCTATCAAGATATTTTTTACAACTTGAATAAGCTGCCGCTCATGCCCGGCGATATAATTTTTGTCTTCTTCGATAATATCTTGTCGGAAATTTTGCCGTCGTTTGATGTGAGCAAAACATTTATCAGACCGCACAATTACGGCGAAATTTTTGTGGACGCTTGCCATGTGAACGAGCGCGGTTATAAAATTTTGGCTGAAAAATATTTCGACTTCCTCACGTCGAACAATTTCTTCCGCGATAAAGAATTCAACTATCCCGCACCACCGCCGGCTTATCATCGTTACGGCATACCGCCTTGGTGCGAGCAGGGCGGCGTAAAAATTTCTGCCGTTTCGGAGCTGGAGCAATACAAGCAAAGTCTTCGGGCGCGGAAAATTCCAATCGGCGCAATCGTCATGAATTGCAATCCGTTCACGCTCGGTCATCGTTATCTCGTCGAATACGCGGCGGCAAAAGTTGCGCGGCTGTATATTTTCGTCGTCGAAGAAGATCGCAGCGAATTTCCGTTCGCCGACAGATTTGAACTCGTCAAGCAGGGCGTCAAGGACATTCCGAACGTTGAAGTCATTCCCAGCGGCAAATTCATCATTTCGCAGACGACCTTCAGCGGCTACTTCAACAAGGCGTCGTTGCAAGATGTAACCGTTGATTCGAGCGAGGACGTTGAAATTTTCGCTCAAGAAATCGCGCCGACGTTGGGAATCACGATTCGATTTGCAGGCTCCGAACCTAAAGACAACGTGACGCGCCAATACAACGAGACGATGAAAAAAATTCTTCCGCGCTACGGTATCGAGTTCCATGAAATCCCGCGCAAAACTTTCGGCAACGAAGTCATCAGCGCAAGCAGTGTCCGTGATGCTCTCAAACGCGGCGACTTCGACAAAATACGGCGGCTCGTGCCGGAAACGACATTGAAATATCTTCGCGGGCGACATTCAATCACGCAATGAAAATTTTTCGGCGGAACCTTCGGGCTCCGTTTTTTTGTGCGAAAATTTTTCGGCGGGCAACGTGACGTTTCAGCCTGCTGACGCGTTGCAATGCTACAAAAAATTTCAACGTTTTCCCGCGCTTGAACATCTTACAAAAATTTTTCGGCGGCTTGTGTTTTAATGCAACGTTCAATTATAATTGGCGAAAACGAATTGGAGGCGAGACCTTGATTAAAAAACTTAGCGAACTTGCGCTGCTCATTCCCGACGCGAAAATTATCGGCGACGACGTTTCCATAAGCGGCATTGAGCACGACTCGCGCAAGGTCACGGCAAAAAATTTATTCGTGTGCATGGAAGGCGCGCACGTTGACGGTCATAATTTCATCGGGCAGGCAGTTGCAAATGGTGCAGTCGCAATTTTGACGGCTCGGAAAAATTTCACGCCGCCAGAAAATATTTCCGCGCTCATCGTCCCGGACATGCTTAACGCTCTTGCGGTCATCGTCCCGTATTTTTACGACTATCCTGCGCGGTCAATGCGAGTTATCGGCGTGACGGGCACCAACGGCAAGACTACCACGACTTACATGTTGCGGGAAATTTTTTTGGCGGCGGGCTTGAGAGTCGGACTTATCGGCACGATTCAAATTTTAATCGGCGACGAAAGTTTTCCGAATCCGAACACCACGCCGAACGTCATCGACTTGCAACACGTCTTCGCCGAAATGCGCGACAAGAAAATTCAAATCGTCGTCATGGAAGTTTCAAGCCATGCGCTGGCAGAAAATCGAGTTGCGGGCGTCGAATTCGATACGGCGGTTTTCACGAACCTAACGCAAGATCATTTGGACTTTCACGGCACGATGGAAAATTATCTTCGCGCAAAGGCAAAACTTTTCGACGCGGTAAGCCGCAAAGGTCGCAAGCCTTTCAAGTCTGCAGTTGTCAACGTCGACGACGCGGCAAGCAGTGAAATTCTCAAGCATTGTCTGTGCAAAAAATTTTCCTACGCAATAAAAAATCCCGCCGACATTCACGCCGAAGATGTTGACGTTCGCGCCGACGGAATGGAATTATTTTTGACTGCCGGAAACGCGGAGTTGGGTCTTAAGATGTTTAATCTGTCGTTGCAAGTGACGGGCATGTTCAACGTTTACAATGTGCTTGCGGCGATTGGTGCGGCGTTGGCGGAAAATATTCGGCTTGACGTTATCACGAGTGCTTTGGAAAATTTTCAGAGCGTGCCCGGACGTTTCGAGCGAATTTTTGCCGACGTTCCGTTTACGGTGATTGTTGACTATGCTCACACGCCCGACGGTGTCAAAAACGTTCTGCAGACTGCCGCGCAGATTGTCAACGGAAAAATCATCACGGTCTTTGGTTGCGGCGGCGACAGAGACAATCGCAAACGTCCGCTCATGGGCAAAATCGCAGCTCAACTTTCCGACGTTGTCATTGCCACGAGCGACAATCCGCGCACCGAAAATCCCGAAAAAATTCTTGACGACGTTGAAGACGGTATCCGTGAAGTTATCGGCAAAAAAATTTACAAACGAATCACTGACAGACGCGCCGCGATTTTCAGAGCGATTGAACTTGCCAAATCCGGCGACGTGGTTTTGATTCTCGGCAAAGGTCACGAGACGTATCAAATCCTTAACACCGGCACGATTCACTTTGACGACCGCGAAGTTGCACGCGAGGCGATTGGAAAGCTTTGAGCTTTTAGCTTT
>CAMNPA010000131.1 GCA_946547205.1 uncultured Selenomonadales bacterium
GACGCGGTCGGCGGCGGCGCGCGTCCATGCGCGCCGGGTATCAGTTTCTTTCAACAGGTTTTTATCAACAAGCTTTAATGAATTGATTTTGAATTGCTTTGTTAGATGCGATAAAAAAAAAATTGCCCGCCATGTTGACGGGCTTTTTTTTACGGAAGGATTTTATTCACACGGAAAATTTTTGAACTGATTGCGCATTGCTCTGACGATTTAGCCGAGGAGCTCGACCAAATCATTTTCGCCCGCCTTAACGTCGCCGGTCTTGAGCGGACGAACTGTGCCGTAAGCAGAAGAATTTGTGACGATAAGCGGTGTGGTGACAGGATAGCCTGCTTTGTGAATTGCGTCGATGTCGAACGTAACGAGCAGATCGCCGCGTTTGACTTCCTGTCCTTCGGAAACGTGAACTTCAAAGTGTTCGCCGTTGAGTTTGACAGTGTCGATACCGATGTGCATGAGCAATTCCGCACCGTCCGGCGTGACCATGCCGACAGCGTGTTTTGTCGGGAAGACGAGGCTGATTGTGCCGTCCGCAGGAGCAAGAAGTTTGCCTTCAGTTGGTTCAACAGCAACACCGTCGCCCATTGCACGCGATGCAAAGCCGTCGTCGGGAACTTCGTTCATGAGCATCATGCGACCCGTCAAGTGTGCGCCGAGGATTGCGTCTTTCATCTTAGGTTTCTCTTCTTCAGCCGCAGCTGCACCGCCGCCGCCGGAAGCACCTTCGAGAATTGAACGATCGATTTTGCCCGCGCGAATGTCTTCAACGAATTCTTCAAAGTTTGCCTTAACGATAGTGACGGTTGGTCCGTAGATAACTTGAATTGCGTTGCCTTTGATGACGACGCCGCCCGCGCCCGTGGATTTGAGAACAGCTTCATTGACTTTGGAGCCGTCAACCAACGTCAAGCGCAGACGTGTCGCGCAGCAGTCAATTTCAGTGACGTTATCGACACCGCCGACACCGCCGAGGATAACCGCAGATTTTTGCTGATCAGGCGTGAGGCTTGAGAGTGCCGCAGAACCTGCTCCGCCGCCTGCAACACCGACGCCCGTAGCTTTGCGATATTCGTCTTTGCTCATCATCTTGACTTCCTCGTCGTCAGCTTCACGACCCGGAGTCTTGAGATCCCATTTCATGATGAAGAATTTAAACGTGACGAAATACAATACAGCGAACACTGCGAACAGCGGCAACATCATCATCCAGTTGGACTTTGCTTGACCGGGCAGGACGCCGTAAAGGATAAAGTCGATTAAACCGTCGGAGAACGTGGTGCCCATTGCAATGCCGAGAATGTGACACGCCGCGAATGAGAGACCTGCATAGAAAACGTGAATTGCGAAGAGTTCTTTTGCAAGGAACAGGAACGTGAATTCAATCGGCTCCGTGATACCGGTAAGGAACGACGTTAAGCCGACCGAGAACAACAGGGAGCCTGCAGCCTTTTTCTTTTCGGGACGTGCACAGGTGTACATTGCGAAAGCCGCCGCCGGAAGACCTGCCATCATGAACGGGAATTTGCCCATCAAGAAACGGCAAGCATCAACGGAGAAATGTTCGGTGTTCGGAGACGCCAATTCAGCAAAGAAAATGTTCTGCGCGCCCATAATGGTTTGACCGTCGATAACAGCCGTGCCGCCGAGACCTGTTTGCCAGAAAGGCAGATAGAAAATGTGGTGCAAGCCGAACGGAATAAGAGCACGTTCGCAGCAGCCGAAGAAGAATGTTCCGAAGTAGCCAGCCGCTTGAACGACGCCGCCGAGTGCGAAAATGCCGGTCTGCACGAAAGGCCAAACGAAATACATTATGACGCCGACAATAATGCCGAAAATCATACAAACAATCGGGACAAAACGAGTGCCGCCGAAGAATGAGAACGCAGGCGGAAGTTGCATTTTGTAGAAACGGTTACAAAGTTCCGCCGCCACGAGACCCGTAACGATACCTGCGAAAACACCCATCTGCAACGTGACGATACCGAGAACTGAAGTTATCGCACCTTCCTTGACGCTTGAGTCAATGGAGCCGTCAGCGTGAATCGAGCCGTCGAGTCCGAGGAAGACGTGAATCGTCGTCAAAAGAACAAGATAAAAAATTGCTGCGCCAAGGACTGCGATACCTTTTTCCTTTTTCGCCATGCCGAGTGCGACTGCCAATGCGAATATCAACGGCAAGTTTCCGAAGATCGCTCCGCCGACGTTGGAAAGGATTAACATAAAGCTGAACAGTCCGCCGCCGGGATGAAGAACACTTTCCAAGCCGTAAGCCGCGATTGTCGTTGGGTTCGAGAAAGATGCGCCGATACCCAACAGAACGCCCGCGAACGGCAACACGGCGATCGGCAGGAACAACGACTTACCGATCTGTTGCGCTACGGCAAATGCCGAGCTTCCTCCTTCACTCATTTTAAAACCTCCTTACTCTTAACAAACACAAAACCTCCGAACGAACAAATCCTTCTTACCCACATTTCTTAAATCTACACCCACTCTATTTTTTTCGCAAAAGAAGGAGCCGTTTTCCAAGCCTCCTTCTCGCAATATACTTTCAGAATTTTACACGACAAGAAAGCTTTTGTCTAGGAATTGCGCGAAAATTTTTTAACCGCGTTGAATTGTCGTCCAGGTATTAATTGGCGCGATGACGATATTTTTTGCTCAAGCGTCGCTCCTGTGTGGTTGCCATTCCGTTTGAATTTTAATTTCATCGCCGGCTTTAACGTCCATATCGTAAATGTAAGGTTTATTGCCGTGAGCAGGCGTGAGCGTGTCGAAAATCGTTTTGCCGTTGACGATGAGTTTTGTATAATCAATCCAACAATCGAACGCGCTCGAAATTCTCACTTGAGCTTTGCCGTCAACAGCAACTTTAACGACAATCATCAACTGCCCGACGTAAGAATCAATCGCATGACAAATTCCTTTGTCTTGCCACCACGCCGGCTTAGAAAATTTGGCTTTGCTGTCGGAGCAGGAAAGAATCTTGAGATTGTCCGCGTTCATTTCATTATCCAAGCGAACGAGCATTCGAGCCGTGAAGAAACTCTTGAACTTGTAAAGAGTTTGCGCGCAGGTGTTTATCTCATAAAAATCTTGCGCAAGGAAATTCTGAAGGCTGTGCATTGGACGATTGCCGTTGCTGACTTTCACGCTCTCCAAAACTTTTGCAATGCTGAAAACGGCGTAAACTTGTCTGCTGTCGTTTTCATTCTCGTAAACGTAATTCGCATGATGATAAATCTCTTCGTCGAAATACGCGCTGAAAAGTCCGTAAGCTCCGGTTGAATCAAATGCTGCCTTCAAGCAAGAACGATTTATTGCGGGCGGAAGAGCTTTATTGTTCTTGCCTTCAGCTAGAATTTTCTCAACTTGCAAATCACGCGGTTGCAGATGAAATTCATCGCGGCTAACTTTATCGGCTGTCACGCGGCGCGGAAAACGTTCGTTAATCTTTTGAGCATAGGCAATGGTCGCGGGCGCAATGAACCGATCGCCGTCAAAAGGAAACGTCAACAACTTCGGCTCGTAGCGTGTAAAAATAAGTGCAATTAGCAAATTCAAATCAGGACATTCGGGCGAACAGAGGCGCAACGTCCGCAATTTTGGATCGATCAGCGGAGAAAGCGTTATCTCGTTTTTAATGTACTTGCCGAGCATGGCTTTGCCGAAATGATGACGACAACGCGTTTCTTGATAAAAATATTGCGGAATATCCTGCGAGTTTGAATCTTCAATGTTATATTTGGCGCAGATATTGCGGAAAGCAGAGCCAATCATTTTTTTTATGGAAGAGGACATTTCGCGCGACAAAGCAGTCGAATAAGGGCGCGTCCTTCCGCATTGACCTTTTATGAATTTTGATGGAGCTTTATGCCAATAAAGACGAATCGTTTCGCCGCCGTAGCCGCCGCATGAATAAATTTTGTCAGAGTTCTTTTTCACAGGCGTTGAGTCCGCAAATTTTTTGAAAGTGTCCCGGTAATGAGTATTAACATTAAAATTGTCGGCAAGGCTGTAATTTAAAAATTGACTGTCAGGAAACGGCAAATTCAGTTCCGCGCCGTAGTGCTCCGAAATTTTTTGAGCAATATCAAAATCGGCTTGCTTAAACTTCAGGGAACAAATTCGGATTTTGCTAAAATCTATGCCCGACTTCAATAAGACGAGAAAAGAAATACGACTGTCTATTCCGCCGGATAAATCAGCCGCGAGGAATTTCGTGTGTTGTGCCACGCCGCGCAGGACGCCGCTCCAAAAGTCAATCCAGCTGTCCAAAATCGCGAGACCTTCTTCAGAATCGGGCGCAACCGTATGTTCGCGATAATCAATCAGTTCAAGCTCAAGGCTTTTCGTCGCCGCGTCGATATGAACAATCGCATTTCTTTCGACGAGCCGAATTTCATTGACAGCGGTCGCCGAATAAGAATGACTGCATAAATCGTTGACAAAAAAATAATTGCAGTAGTCGCGGTTGACGGTCAGAGGATATTTAAATTTCACGTGGTCGAGCAGACGGAAGAACGAATTGCTCAACGCGAAATAATCTCCGTGGCGGAAAAGATAAATTTCCAATGAGCCGTTCAAATCTTGCTTGATTGTTATCTTGCCGCCGCGAGCCTCAACGTAGACATAGCAGCCGCGTCCGTCCAAATTAGCGGCAACTTCGGGCGTCAAGTCGTCGTCCTCGTAAATGCCCGTCGCTTGAATTGCGTAGCCGTAGAGTTTCGTTTTGATTTCGGCGAGATTGTCCGAATCGATAAGGAAAAAATTCTTTCTCCACGTCGAAATAGTTTACGCTGTTCTTCTCAAGCTCCGTGATTTGCGCTAACAACTTTTTATGCTCTTCAGGATTTTTCATAGGCACCTCTTAAGCTTCTGCCGGGTCATCAAAGCCGATAATCCACG
>CAMNPA010000132.1 GCA_946547205.1 uncultured Selenomonadales bacterium
GAGGACGAGGCGACTTACATTTATCTGCGCGACGTTTGCGGTGCGGACATCATTCAAGGATTCTACTTTGGCTATCCCGAGACCGAGGACGTTTTCGTCAAACGGTTTGAAAAATAAATTTGGAGGGCTGACCATGAGATTAAAATTTTTGGCGGCTCTGATTTGCGGTGCGATTATTTTCAGCTCGTCGTTATGTTTGGCGGCAGTGGACGGAAGTAAAATTGCGCTCGACAAAATTTTTCCGGGCATGAGCGAAACCGAATTGCTTAACGCCTACGGACAGCCCGGTTATCGTGACGGCGACGAGTGGACTTATCAGAACTTCAAAGTTGAAGTTGAACGCGGCATTGTCGAGGAAGTTTCGACGACCGGCACTGCTCTTGCCACGCCAAACGGTGTGCGAGTCGGTCAAGCGGCTACTGTGTTGAATTCGACGTTCGGCCCGGCTGATAAAGTTGCTCACGACTATAACGACGTTGAGTATGAATATTACAGCAACGACGGCTCGAAAAAGATTGAGTTCAAAGTTGTGAACGGCATCATCGCGAAAATTAAATGCAAAGTCAGAGATTGAACGGACGGAAAAATTTTTCATCGGCGGCGGAGAAATTCGTTGCCGATTTTTTTGTGCGACTCGTCCCGAAAATTTTTTTTGAAATTTTTTTGTCGGCTTGCAGGAATTTTGCTCATTCGCGGCGAACCACCCTTCGGCGGTTGGGTGGTTAGGTTAGCAAAAGCCCCCGTCTTTTCCGGGAAAGATGATGATGAAAAGAGTAGACCGGGAGTAGTGGGAGCGAAAAAAAAAAAAAAAAAAGAGTATGAAGAACTTGAACTGAAAAGCTGAAAGGAAGAGAATTTGCGCATGGGTTACAGGGACGACTGGTTTAAGAACAATCCATCGGATCACGGTTGGTACACGTGTGCAAGATGCGGCAAGAAGATTCGCAAAGCTGACGTTGACATAGATCACATCGTTCCGCAGAAATACGGTGGCAGTGACCGGCTGTTTAATCTGCAGTGTTTGTGCAAGCATTGCAATCGGTCTAAGCAGGCGAGCATGAAAGATACAGTTCCCGATTTGGTGAAGACGAACAGAGATCGTGCGGTCAAAGGTGCGAAAACTCATTTGAAGACGGCGGGACAGAAAATCGTTAGCGGTGTCGTGAAGGCGGCGAAAAAGATTGTCAAAGGCAAATGAACGAGCACAGGTTTTGAACCCGTGCATTATTTTTTTTGAGAGCGTGATTCGGTGAAGAGAATCATCATCAGTCGCAGGAGCAACGAGACTTTTGCGGCGGTGACGGTCGGCGGTGAAGTGACGGCGATTTATTCTGAACAGATTGATTCGCCAAAACTCGTCGGCAACATTTACAAAGGGCGCGTGAAAAATTTTCTGCCTGGGATGCGTGCGGCGTTCGTTGACGTTGGTCGCGACAGAAATGTTTTCCTGCAGTTCAATGCGTCGCAAAAGTTTTCAATCGGCGAGGACGTGCTGATTCAGATTGAGAAAGAAGCAGTCGGCATGAAAGGTGCGCGCGCGACGTTGAATATCAGTTTGGCGGGACGAGTGCTGATTTTTCTGCCGACGCTGAATTATATCGGCGTGTCGAACAAAATTCGCGGTTGTGAACGTGAACGGCTCCACGCGTTGGCGAAAAAGATTCGTCCGCAGAATTCGGGATTGATTGTTCGGACGGCGGCTGAAGGTTGCGACGAAAAAATTTTTCTCGACGATTTGAACGACCTGCAGAAAATTTGGGCGCGGATTCTGGAACGCAGCGTTAAACGGAAATCGCCGGCACTGCTCTACAGCGATAACGATTTGCTTGAAAAAATTGTTCGCGAAGAATTTACTGACGACACGGAAATTTTCGTTGACAACTTGAAGATTCAGCGGCGACTGTCTGAACTCGTTCCGACCGAAAAAATTTTCTTCCACGACGAGCCCGCGCAGATTTTTGAGACGTTCGGCTTGACGGCTGAACTTGCGACGCTCAATCAACGCGAACTGCCATTGCCCGGCGGCGGACAAATCGTCATCGACAAGACGGAAGCTTTGACGGCGATTGACGTGAACACCGGCAAATTCATCGGGCGCACGAATTTTGACGCGACGATTCTGCAGACGAACCTTGAGGCGGCTGAAGTGATTCTTAGGCAGCTGCGACTGCGCGACATCGGCGGCATTGTAATCGTTGACTTTATCGATATGGCGGACGACGTTCACAAAAAAATTCTGATGAACTTTCTGCGCGAGAAGGCACGACTTGACCGCAATCAAACGAAAATTGTTGACATGACGCCGCTCGGTTTGGTGGAGATAACGCGTCACAGTTCACGCCATTGAATTGCAATTCGGTACGCGGTTGATTATAATTCGGCTGAAAAATTTTTGAAGAGGAGTGGGACTGTTGCCGCCAGGAAGAATCATCGACTTAGCTGCGAAGTCGCAAGAGATAACAGACACAGAACTTCCCGCCGCGATTATTTATTTTGGTGAACGCGTGCCCGTGCGTGATTGGAAGGAACTTTTTTACATTGCGATAAAATGTTTGTACACCGAATTTCCCGACACGATAAGCAGTCTTTGCAGCAGAGACCCGACGCGGACACTTTTTCTGCGCACGAATACGATTGACATGGTAAGCCCGCGAAAAATTGCGTCTATAATTTATCTGGAGACGGAACGCACTCCGAAGCAAATTCTCAAGGCGATACGATTTGTGTTGAGCCGGGCAGACGTGCGATATGTTCAAATGCGCGTGGAAGTTTACGAGCCGATTTATCCGCAGAATTTTTTTTCGCCGCCGACAGTCGAACCGCCGCAAAAATTTTCACGCAATCAAAAGCCGGTGTTGCGTTTGAATCAGACGATTGAAGAAATGCTGGCGACATTGGACGCGATGGAATTGCCTGCGCCGAAAAAATCGCACGTCGAGACTTTTGAACGCGAGGAGCCGCAAATTTCTGGGAAGTTGTTTTTCATTTTGGAAGGCGAACGGCACGGACCGTTTGACAACGAAAAAAATCGTTACGTCGCGCTTATGCAGTGTCTTGCCGAATTTTATCCGTATCAGATTTTGCGAGAGGCAGGGCACCACATTAACAGCGAGCACCGTTTGACGTTGATGAAGGGCGCGAGTTATCTTTACTTTCGCGAGCCGGTTGCGTTGCCGAACAATTTGTATTTGGACAAAGATTTTTCGGACAGCGTACTTGCCGAGAACGAGCGATATTATTTGGCGCGTTGCGGACTTTATTTTGAGGACGTGATGATTGATGGCTGAAAAATTTCTTCTTACGGGTGCAAGTTCGATGTTTGAATACGGCGCGAGAATTGATGACATTATGAACGTTCTCAAGCCGCCGACTGTGGACGAAGACTCTGACAAAAAAAATTGCCGCGTTTCGGACACGGGAATTCGTTACGATTCAAAGACGACGCCGGGCGAATACAACATCAGGTTTGAATTTGCCGGGCAAAAAAATTTGGAGGGATTAACATGAGCAAAAAGTTGGTTGCGTATTTTTCGGCGAGCGGTTCGACGCGCAAGCTTGCGAAAAATTTGGCGGAAGTTATCGGCGCGGATACTTACGAGATTAAACCGACGACGCCATACACGGGCAGAGATTTGAATTGGAACGATTCGCAATCGCGCTCATCGGTCGAAATGGCGGACAAAAATTCTCGTCCTGCTCTTGCCGATAAGGACGCCAAAATTTCCGACTACGATACGATTTTTCTTGGCTTTCCGATATGGTGGTACGTCGCGCCCCACATTGTCAACAGCTTCCTTGAAAGTTACGACTTCGGCGGCAAAACGATTGTTGTATTCGCGACATCCGGCGGCAGCGGTTTCGGCGATACTTTGAATCAGCTTAAACCGTCCTGCGCGGGCAAGAATGTTCGTTGGATTGAAGGCAGAGTATTTCGCGGGCGCGTCGACAAATCTGCGCTGAACGACTGGATTAAAACTTTGGCGATTGAATGAGCGACAATCACTTTCTCAATAAAAAAGCCCGTCTCAAATTCAGAGACGGACTTTTTTTGCGGTCTATGTTATCAATCAATCTGCGTCGAGTTCGTTTTTGATTCGTTTGGCAGTCAAATAAGCGTCCATTGCCTTTGCGACTTGTTTGGAGTATTTGACGGCGAGCACGACGTTTTTGGCACCGGCAACGACGTCACCGCTTGCAAAGACGCCTTCGCGAGTTGTGCGCCCGTCATCGTCGACGACAATCAAGCCGCTGTCGGAAACTTGCAAGCCGTGCGTCGTGTTGACGATTTTATCTTTTGGGCCTTGGCTTATCGCAATAATCGTGCTGTCGGCGGGCATCAGAACAGGTTCTTCTTCGCGAATCAAATTGCCTTGCTCGTCGAAAATTTTTGGCGTGAAGATTGGACCTTGCTCCGTGAATTCTTTAATTGCCATGCCCTGCTGAAGTTCGATACCGTCAACGGCTGCATAGTCGAGTTCACGTTGACTGGCGGCAATTCTCTGACGGCGTGCATAAAGCGTGACGTGACGGGCACCTTGACGGACGACGGTTCGCGCAACGTCGATAGCCGAATTGCCCGCGCCGATAATCGCCACATTGTCGCCGAGTTCGTAAGCATCGGGATTTTGCAGGTAGTCAATCGCGTAGTGAACATTGCCGAGCGATTCGCCTTTGACGTGCGGACGACGTGGACGCCAAACGCCCGTGCCGATAAAAATTGCCTCGTAGCCGTCTTGAAACAAATCGTCCAGATGAAGTGCGCCGCCGATAGCCGTATTCGGTCGGAAGTGAATGCCCATTTCGCGGAGCTTGGTTTGATAGCGGTCGATAATATTTCGCGGCAGACGGAACGCGGGAATTCCGTAGCGCATCATGCCGCCGACTTTGTCCATGCGTTCAAA
>CAMNPA010000133.1 GCA_946547205.1 uncultured Selenomonadales bacterium
TGAACGATTTCATCTGCGCAAAAGTCGTGTCGTCACGTTGAGCAAGCGTCGTGTAGCCGATAATCGCGTTCATTGGCGTTCTTATGTCGTGGCTCATGTTCGACAGGAAAGTTGATTTTGCTCGTGAACTTTCTTCCGCCTTGAGTTTCTGTTCTTCCAATGCGTGCATTTCTTTACGTTGAATTCGCGTGTAAATCTGCATGAGAAATAACAACGCGATTAACGTAATCGCCAACAGAATCATCGAGTTTTCAAGCAAAACGTCTCGCATTTCGGCGATTTGTTTGCCCATGAATGCATAGCGCGGCGCGATTGAATTGCTTGAGTAAAATTGATTCGTCTGTTCAATGAAAATCACCAACTCGTCGTGCATTTTCTCGCGCATCCACATCAAGCCGGAGAAAAAAATTAAGAAGAACATCACCAGCCACACGACCGGCGACGTGCCAAAATTTTTTTCGTTGTGCTTGAAAAGGAAGTTGAAATACGCAAGACCGAGCAGTCCCCAAATTGCCAAGATGAAATAACTTTCCTGCGACAAAACGGTTATCGACCAAAGATTTGGAATGATTAGAAAGAACGTGAACAGAATCGCGAAAATTATTCCCGCGAGTCCCGTGAATTTTGCAAGACGATTATTTTCATCGCAAGCAAGTCGATAAGCGCAGGCGGAAGTATAACCGTAAGCAATCGTTGCGCCAATCGTCGTGACGTCCGTGAGCCAACCGACAACCGTCCGTCCGAAGAACGGCACAATCACCGACGTGACAAAAACAAAAATCGCGGCGTGTCTTTCCATTGAGAACCAGCCGGGCAAAATATTTTCTTTGGCGAATTCAACCGTCAAGTTGCCGACAGCGCGATAGTAGCCGATCATGCTCGTTATCAGCGCGGCTGAAACTACCACGCCCAAAATCAAAATTCCGTTGCTGCCAAAAGTTTTCGACACGACGTAAAAAGTCGGCACCTGTTCAATGCCCGTCAAAGTCTGCAAATTTTTAAGATACGCTGCGGAACTTGTGAAACGTTCGGGAAAATTCAACGTCGCAAGAATCGTCATCAAAATATAGACCATCGCCGCGCAGATTATCGCCGCAATCATCAGCGGGAAAATTTTTCGCACGTTTGCCTTGAATTCGGGCGTGTATTGCGAAATTGTTTCAAAGCCGATAAATGCCCACGGAATCAGCGCGAGGATTATGCCGACTTGTTTCAGCGGAGATTCTTCGTCTGCGAAAAAAAATCGCGGCGATTCGGGCGCGACATTGACGGCGGAAATGAAACATGCTGTCACGCCGACAAACAGGACGACTGCCGCAATTCTGACCAGAGCTTCGGACAGCGAGCCCAATCGTGCAAAGAGGACGCCGAAAATCCACAGCAAAAGGATTGTGCAAAAGACTTCGCCGCCGTAAACGTCATAGCCCGCGAAATTGTAATGGAAACCGATTTGCAACGCGTCGCCGATTAAATTTCTGCCCATCAACGTTACGGCAGTCGCATTAGCCCACAAAAGCGAGACATAGGCAATCCAAAGGAACCATGCGCAGAAAAAAGCGTTGTCGTTGCCGAAAATTTTTTTCGTGAACGTGAAGACGCCGCCCGCGTCGGAATTGCGTTGCATGACGAAATGATAGTTGTAGGCAGTGAGAATCATGACGAGCGCGCCGATTAGAATTGCAATCGCGGTGCCAGCAGTGCCCGCCGTCGGCAAAAAAGTCGTGCCCGGCATCATGAACGATCCCCAACCGATGCAACAACCGAATGCCAATGCCCACAACGTAAAGAGTGAAAGTCTGCGCTGATTCATCGAAGTCCTCCGCAGTGAATTTCATATGTTGTGATTCTAAATACATTGCCGCCATTTGTCAAAAATTTTTTGAGCGAATGGTTTGCCGCAAAAAAAATCCCGTCGTGATTCGGCGGGAAAATTTTTATTTGCGATTATCGGTTGACCGACGAAAAATTTTTCTTACAGAATGAACTGCGAAAGGTCTCTGTTCTTGGCAATTTCCTTGAGCTTCTCGTCGACGTAAGCCGCATCAACGACTACTTCCGTTTTGCCTTCCGCGACCATGTCGGGTGCCTCGAACGAAACTTGCTCCAACAATTTTTCAAGCAACGTGTGAAGTCTGCGCGCGCCAATGTCTTCCGATTGTGCGTTGACGTGTTCGGCAAGCTCGGCGATGTGTTCAATCGCGTCGGCTTTGAAGTCCAGAGCAAGTCCTTCCGTTTCAAGCAAGGCTTTGTACTGTTTGAGGATTGCGTTTTGCGGCTCCGTCAAAATTTTCTCGAAGTCGGCTTTGAGCAAAGATTTCAGCTCGACGCGAATCGGGAAACGTCCTTGCAATTCGGGAATTAAATCGGAAGGTTTCGCCGTGTGAAATGCTCCCGCCGCAATGAACAAAATATAATCTGTCTTAACCGGGCCGTATTTGGTCATAACGGTTGAGCCTTCGACAATGGGCAGAATATCGCGCTGAACACCTTCGCGGCTGACATCCGGGCCGGAACTTGAACCTTTGACGGCGACTTTGTCAATCTCGTCAAGGAAAACAATTCCGCTGCGTTCGGCAAGTTCAACGGCGGCTTCTGAAACTTCTTCCATGTCGATGAGTTTTTCGGCCTCTTCCTGTTCCAAAATCTTGCGGGCGTTGGCGACGGTGACTTTGCGTTTGCGCATACGTTTGGGCATCAAACTGCTGACCATGTCTTGAAGATTGTCGCCCATGCCTTCGAGACTTGAGCCGGAGAACATTCCGACCATCGGTTTAGCACGATCGGCAACCTCAAGCTCAATAACTTGGTCTTCGAGTTTGCCTGCCTCAAGACGTTTGCGGACGAATTCGCGACCGGGCTTTTTAGCGTTGTCTTCTTCAGCGGGCGGCGCGTCGTTGTTATCGGCGTTGCCGAAAAGTTTGCCGAGCGGATTCTGTGAACGTTTAGGTTCCGGCACGAGAACATCAAGCAGGCGTTCGACGGCATTGGCGGCGGCTTTCTCTTTGACTTCTTCGCCTTTTTGTTTGCGCACCATGCGAACGGCAGTTTGAACTAAATCGCGGATGATTGATTCAACGTCACGACCGACGTAACCGACTTCCGTGAATTTTGTCGCCTCGACCTTGATGAACGGAGCCTTGACGAGTCTTGCAAGCCGACGAGCAATTTCCGTTTTGCCGACGCCCGTTGAGCCGATCATCAGAATATTTTTCGGGATAACGTCGTCACGCATTTCGTCGGGCAATTTGTGACTGCGCCAACGGTTGCGAAGAGCTATCGCGACAGATTTTTTAGCCTCGTCCTGTCCGACGATGTATTTGTCCAATTCCGCAACAATCTCGCGCGGAGTCTGATCATTCAAGCCGAGTTCTTGTGAAACGTCTTTTTTCTTTTTTGCCATGAAATTTTTCCTCCATCAATTTTTGAGCTGTTTTCTTTGCTCGCGTGAAAGCAGGTGGAACCATGAGTTGCAAACATTTTAACATAACGGAGCGCGAAAAGATATACTTTTATCCGGGCAAAAGCTTAGCTTGTCGTAAAATTCGTCCGCTCGCCAATATTAAAGTTGCACGTGGCGTGACTGTTCGCGAATTTAGTCAGGAAACGTTGTCAGCCTCTTAACAATTCTGAATCCCATCTTGCCTCGCCGACAAGGTTTTCAATTTCTTCCATCAACGCAACGTTTTCTTCAACGCGCTCCGTCAAAATTTCGTTGCGATTAGAATCGACTTTGAGCAATTCGCAAACGCCTTCCAAAATTTTCAGCACGGCTTCCGATTTCTCGTCGGGAATGCTCTCAATCAACGCGATTGCCTGTTGTTTAAAATCGTTCATGTTGAAGCCTCCTTCACGCCCGAAACTTTATCCAAAAATTTTTTTATCGGCGCGACGTTCGTAAGTTCCATGTAGCCGAAAAGTCCTTGCGGGCGATAGAACATCATCAAAATCAGTGCCAACGCGTAGATTATCATGCGCACTTCCGGGAATGATGCCAACGCCGCCGATATGAACGTCACGACGAATGCGCCCGCGATTGAGCCGGTGATTGAGCCTAAGCCGCCCATAACGACCATTATCAGATAATTAAACGACGCCATGAACGTGAACGAAGTCGGGCTTATCAAATAGAATTGGTGCGCGAAAAGTCCGCCTGCCACGCCCGCGAATGCCGCGCCCAATGTGAACGCCATGACTTTATATTTTGTCGTGTTGACGCCCATTGCTTCCGCCGCAATTTCATTTTCACGAATCGCAATGCAAGCTCTGCCGTGTGAAGAGTTCGCGAAATTTTTTATGAAGAAGAGCGTAACGAGCATCGTCATGAAAACCCACGTGAAATTTGTTAAGTGCGGAATGCCTTTGAATCCTGCCGCGCCGCCGACGTAGTCAATATTCATGATGACGATTCGGACAATTTCGCCGAGTCCCAACGTTGCAATCGCCAGATAGTCGCCGCGCAGTCTCAACGTTGGCAAACCGATTAGAAAGCCTAAAAATCCTGCGGCAATCGCTCCGAGAATCAACGCGACAATCAGCGGCAGACCGAATTTGACGGTGGCGACGACGCCGACATATGCGCCGACCGCCATAAAGCCCGCGTGTCCGAGTGAAAATTGTCCCGTGTAGCCGTTAATCAGATTCAAGCTCGCAGACAGGATTATATTGACGCAAATTAAAATTATGTTCAGCTCCCAGAACGAGCCGATTATTTTTGTGCTGATCATCATTTGCAACGCGCCGTAGAGAATCAAGCCGAAGACCAGCATTACCAAATCTCTTTTCCTTGCCGAATTCATCAGAGTTCCTTTCTTGACCGAAAAAATTTTTCTCGAAAGCTAAAACCTAAAAGCTAAAA
>CAMNPA010000134.1 GCA_946547205.1 uncultured Selenomonadales bacterium
CATTGCGCAAAAATCGCAGGAAATGTTCGACCTCGTCGCAAGAATCAACTTCCTGTTCAATGACGGCAATGGCTTCCGGCAAACTCAAGCCCGAACGATAAAGAATCTTGTACGCCTGTTTGATGAGCCGCCGACTTTCAAGCGGAATGCCTGCGCGGGAAATGCCGACGTTGTTCAAGCCGACAACCTTAGCCGGGTGACCGTCAACGAGAGTATAAGGCACGACATCTTGAACGAGTTTGCTCATGCCGCCGACCATGGCATTGCGCCCGATTTTAACGAATTGATGAACGCCCGCCATACCGCCGATGACAACGCGATCTTCAACCATTGCATGACCGGAACAGCTTGCCAAATTCGACATGATGACGCGGTTGCCGAGCGTGCAGTTGTGGGCAATGTGAACGTAAGCCATCAACAGACAATCGCTGCCGATTCGAGTTTCGTTGCCTTCGCCCGTCGCACGATGAATCGTCGCACCTTCGCGAATTGTCGTTCTGTCGCCGATGACCGTCCAACTTTTCTCGCCCTTGAACTTCAAATCTTGCGGTTCTGCACCGACGGAGGCGAATTGAAAAACTCTGCAACCTTTGCCGAGCGTCGTCCATCTGTCAATGACCGCGTGCGGTCCGATAATCGAGCCGTCGCCGATTTCCACGTCGTCGCCGATGACGCAGTATGGTCCGATTGTAACGTCCTTGCCAATGTGCGCACTTTCCGAAATGACGGCGGTCGGGTGAATGTTCGCGAGCATTTCGTCATTGCTTTCCATTTTCATCATTTGATTTACTCCTGTTTATCAATGAGGAATTAGGAATTAGAAATGTGGAATGATGACGTTGCGAAATTAATTCCTCATTGCTCATTCCTAATTCCTAATTGCCTTTTAAAGTTCGTCTCTTTTCTTGAGCACGAAAGTAAAATCGGCAACAGCAACAAGTTTGTCGTCAACATAGCCGTCCGTGTGCAGCACGCCGAAAACTCCGCGCACCTTGACAATTTCCGCCTTGGTGATGAGCGTATCGCCGGGCACGACCATTTTTTTAAATTTGATGTTGTCCATTGCGCCGAAGAGTGCGATTTTTCCACGATGTTCTTCGGGATAGAGCATTGCCACGCCGCCGACTTGCGCCATTGCTTCCAACTGCAGAACGCCGGGCATTATCGGATGACCGGGAAAATGTCCTGCGAATTGCGGTTCGTTCATGGTGATGTTTTTCAAGCCCGTTGCCGATTTGAACGGATCGATCTCCAAAATTCTGTCGACCAAAAGCATTGGCGGACGGTGCGGCAAAACTTTCATGATGTCTTCGATTTCCAATACCATCTATATCGCTCCTTTTTATCAATGAGGAATTAGGAGTTAGGAATTAGGAATTGTAATGGCGCATTTCATTCCTAATTTCTCATTCCTAATTCCTAATTTTTGAAAGTCCCTAAAAAAATTTTCTTTGCAAGTTGAGTGTTGAGCGCGTGACCCGATGCCGCCGCCACGATATGACAATTTAAAATGCCCGCAAGCCGCATGTCGCCGATAACGTCCAAAATTTTGTGGCGCACGAGTTCATCGGGATAATTGAGTTTGTTGAGCCAGCCCGCGTCGTTGTAGACAATAACGTTGTCAATCGTGCCGCCGAGTCCGAGTCCCATTGCGTGAAGTGCGTCAACTTCTTTCTCATAAGCGATTGTCCGCGCAGGTGCAATTTCCCGTTCATAAGTCTGCGCATCAATCACAAAGTCGCCGTATTGAATGCCGATCAGCGGATGCGGATTGATTGAGACGAAACTCACGCGAAAACCGTCGTAGGGCAGTGCCATGATAAAACGTTTGCCTTCGTCTCCGTCGACGCGATAAATTTTTTCGACGCGAATAATTTTTCGTTCAGCCGACTGTTCGACGACGCCCGCCGATTGAATCATGCGGAAAAAATCAATCGAATTGCCGTTGAGAACAGGCGGCTCCTCCGCGTCAATCTCAATCTCGCAGTTGTCGATTTGGCAGGCGTTAATCGCACTAAGCAGATGTTCAATCGTGAAGACTTTCGCGCCGTTTTCCTCAAGCGTCGTCGCCCGCAATGTCGCCGTGACGTTTGCGGCAGTCGCATGAATTTTCGGACGCATCGGCAAATCCGTTCGCAAAAAAATTATTCCGCTGTCAACGTCAGCAGGTTTAAGTTCAAGCCGTACTTCCTTGCCCGAATGCAATCCGACGCCGACGCATGAAACTTTACTCCTCAAAGTTCGTTGTCTCTGCAAGACTTAGCCTCCTTTCGGAAAAAAATTCCCGCTTATTATAGCATTAATACTTCTTAACGTCGACAAAAATTTTTACATGATTTTTTCAGCCGCACGCGAAAAGTTGACACGTTGCCGAAAGTATTTTAGACTTGCCGAAGATTTTCAATCCGCAACGAGGTCGGCTCCATGAATTTTTATCGCACGGCGCGGAGTTTCATCGGCAGAAATTTTGTCCGTCCGTTTGAAAATTTTTGCGCACTCAATCGCCCCGAAGTCTACGATTACATTTTTTATCGTCTGCGCAACACGACGAGCTTTGAAGATTGCGGCGACGCGCTTTTAGGCGAACTGTTCACCGCTTACAACGCGTCGGGTATCGTGCTGATTTTCGCGAGCACTTTAATCGTCGTCAAGGAAAAAATTTCACTGCTCGCAACGGCTTGAGGAATGTCCAATGAATTTTTATCGCACGGCGCGGAGTTTCATCGGCAGAAATTTTGTCTGTCCGTTTGAAAATTTTTGCGCACTCAATCGCCCCGAAGTCTACGATTACATTTTTTATCGTCTGCGCAACACGACGAGCTTTGAAGATTGCGGCGACGCGCTTTTTGTGCAAACGAACGGTCTTGATAATTTTGTTCGGCTCAAATTTAAAAACGACTTCGCGTTGAAAGTTCCGCTCAATTTTCCCGTGCAAATCACAAATCAGAGAGTCGCGGCGATTATTCACATGTTCTATCCCGAACTTGCAGCCGAAGTGAAAAATTTTCTGCTCAACATTCCCTGCGCGGTCGACGTGTTCATTTCGACGACTTCGCCCGAAAAAAAATTTGCCGTCGAAAAAATTTTCGGCGACTTCGACAAAGGAAACGTCACGATAAAAATTTTCGTCAATCGCGGGCGCAATATCGCCGCAACGTTCGTCGGCTTCCGCGAAATTTTTGACGGCTATGACTTTTGCGTTCATTTGCATACAAAAAAATCTCCGCACGCCGAAAAAATTCTCGCAGGTTGGCGCAATCACCTTTACGAAAATCTTTTGGGCAGTCCCGAAATTGTCGGCGGTATCTTGAAAATTTTAGCTGATGAACGCGTCGGAATGGTCTTCCCGCAACATTTCAATCCGATTCGCGTCTACATAAATTGGGGACAGAATTTTTCCGTCGCGAAAAATTTTCTGCGCAGGCTCAATATCGCCGTCGACGAACGCAACTTGATTGAATTTCCGACCGGCTCAATGTTCTGGTTCAAGCCCAAATCTCTCGCGCCGCTCCTAAATTGCGGTTTGACGTTCAAAAATTTTCCTGAAGAGTGCGGACAGATTGACGGGACGCTTGCTCATGCGATTGAACGGGCATTTCTTTTTATCGTCGAGGCTTCGGGCTTTCAATGGCTCAAAGTCGACTGCGACAACAAATTTTTCGGCGCGACTCCGATTTTAAAATCACATTCGCAAACTGAACTGGACGCCAACATTTCCAAGGCGTGGCACTCGGTCTTGAAACGTTATTGACGGCAAAAAAGCTTGTTTCTTTTTATCGTCGAGGCTTCGGGCTTTCAATGGCTCAAAGTCGACTGCGACAACAAATTTTTCGGCGCGACTCCGATTTTAAAATCACATTCGCAAACTGAACTGGACGCCAACATTTCCAAGGCGTGGCACTCGGTCTTGAAACGTTATTGACGGCAAAAAGGCTTGTCCCTTGCGCCCGATTGTTGTACACTGCAAAAAAAATTTTGGAGGCTGATAGCATGACGGCAAGAATTTTACAAGGCAAAGAATTCGCGGCGAAGATCAAAGAATCTGCGCGGACTGAAGTTGAAGAGCTCAAAAAAAATTTCGGCGTGACGCCCGGCTTGGCAGTTATCATCGTCGGAGAAAATCCCGCGTCGCAAGTTTACGTTCGCAACAAGCATAAAACGTGCGCGGAACTCGGAATCGTCTCGGAAGTCGTCGCGTTGCCCGAAGATACGACGAAAGAAACTTTGCTCGCGAAAATCGACGAACTCAACGCCGATAAAAACATTCACGGGATTTTAGTCCAGTTGCCGCTTCCCGCCGCGATTAAAGCTCACTCGGACGAAATTTTGAATCGAATCGATCCGCTTAAAGATGTCGACGGCTTTCATCCCGTAAACGTCGGCAAACTCGTCATCGGCACGCCGCAACTCGTTCCGTGCACGCCTGCAGGTTGTATTGAAATGTTGGACCTCGCGGGCATTGACATTGACGGCAAACGCGCCGTGATTATCGGTCGAAGTAACATCGTCGGCAAGCCGCTGCTGCATTTGTTGATGGCTCGTCATGCAACCGTTACCGTCTGCCACACGCACACGAAAAATCTTGCGGAAGTTGCTCGCGAAGGTGAAATTCTCGTTGCGGCGTCCGGCAAACCGAAACTCGTCACGGCTGAAATGATTCGTCCGGGCGCGACGGTCATTGACGTTGGCATTAATCGCATCGCACCGAAAAAATTGGTCGGCGACGTTGATTTTGATGCGGCAGTTGAAATTGCGGGCGCGATTACTCCTGTTCCCGGCGGCGTCGGACTTTTGACGGTCGCAATGCTCATGAAAAACGTCGTTAAGGCGGCGAAACTTCAGCTCGGTG
>CAMNPA010000135.1 GCA_946547205.1 uncultured Selenomonadales bacterium
CCGCTCGAATCGGCGGAAACTCGATTTTTGAATTTGGATGAAGCCGTAAGTCTCGCTTTGGAAAACAATCGAATGATCGAACAGAGAATTGAGGATAGAGAAGCGGCGCGCTGGAATTTGTCGGCCGTTCGGCGAAGTGCGGGCTTGAGATTAAGTTGGAGCATGTCGGCAAACCGAATCGGCGGCAGATATTATCACGGTTGGCGAAACCAACGCTATCAGCTTTACGGACTTTCGCCGGAAGAATTGAAAGCCAATCACCTTAAAGTTGAAAGATATCCGCTGTATCAAAGTTCAAACTCCAATTCTTTGACTTTGTCGTTTCCGCTGTACACGGGCGGGCAGCTGGAAAATCAGCGAAAACACGCACGCTACGGCTTGAGCGCGGCAGATTTGAATTTGGAAGATGCCAGACAACAAGTCAAGTGGCGAACGGCGCAGGCGTATTATCAAGCTTTGAATTACCGCGACACGATTGAAGTTCGGCAAGAAGCGATAAATTTGCTGAACGAACATTTGCGCAACGTTCAAATCCAATTTGAAGTCGGGACTGTGGCATTTGCGGACGTTTTGGCAACGAACGTTCAGTTGGCGAACAGTCAGCAGGCTTACAATTCGGCTCAAGGTAATTACGAAAACGCTTTGGCGACGCTCAACAACTTAATCGGCTTGCCGGCGGACACCAATTTGATTTTGGCGGGCGAACAAAAATATTCGGCTTACACGAAAAGCGAAGAAGATTGTTTGAACTATGCGCTCTCTCACCGTCCCGACGGAATTTCGGCGATGTATGCGGTCAAGCAGGCAGAAGCGGCCGTCGGTTCCTCAAAAGCAGGTTTCAGACCGAATATTTCCGCCGTCGTTCAAGGCTCAATCACCGGCGAAGGTGCTTTTAAAGCAGATCAGGTCGGCGGGCAGGAACGTTGGAGCGCGGGAATTCAGTTGAGCTGGAACATTTTCGACAACAACGTCACTTCCGCTCAAGTCCAACAGGCAAAAGCTCAAAAGCGAAAAGCCGAATCCGTTGCACGTCAACAAATCGAACAGATACAGCTTGAAATTCGTCAGGCTTACACAAATTTGAAGAGCGCGGAAAAAAATATCGCAGTGACTCTCGGTGCCGTCAAACAGGCCGAAGAGCAATTTTTAATTGCGCAAGTTCGCTATGAAGAAGGCGTCGACACAAACTTGAACGTCATGGACGCACAAGAAAAATTGACCGAAGCACGCATAAATTATTCCGCCGCAATTTTCAACTTCAACACGAGCAAGGCACAGTTGGAAAAAGCAATGGGAATTCCGACGGATATCGACGCCGCAATTTATGCGCAGTCGGTCGAGGCGGGCAAAAATGCCAACGAAGCCTTGAAAGATTCGGCTCAGGTTCCGTTGAAAATTTTTGACGACAAAGGCAAGATTAAACGGCGTTCCGATCAGGACATCAGACCGACGGAAAAATCTTCCAATGACACGGTCGAGCCGTTCGCGGAGGAAAAAGAATCATGAAGAAGCTTTATTTCGTCGGTCTCGCTTTGATTTTGGCGGCGGCAATTTCGATAATCGCTTACGGCGCGTATTTGAACGAGACGGGCGAAAAACAAATCACGGAACGCATGGAAAGCCGCACGATACCTTTACACGGCGAAAAAATCAAAGTCCGCAACATCCGCCCCGTTTTTTTGCTGGAAACGATAAATCTGAATTCGGACGAAATGGCCGACGCGGTCGCGCTGATTGACGGGCGAATCGAAAATTCTTTCGTCAAAAAAAATTCCGACGTGCGGCGCGGCGAAGTTCTTTTCCAGTTGGTAAACGAAGACATCCCGATAAAAATTCAGCAGGCGGACAGTTCAATCGCCAAAGCTCAGGCACAAGTCTTGCGGGCGCGCAATTCTTTTAACCGCTACGAACGTTTGAAAGACAGAAACGCCACGTCGTTGGAAAAATATGACGAAGCCAAAATGAATTACGAGGCTGCCGAAGCCGGCTTGCGCGAAGCTCAGGCAGTCAAAGATCAACTTTTGGTTCAGGATTCGCGACAAGACGTTATCGCTCCGATTGACGGCGAAGTTTTGATTTTGTACAAGCAAATCGGCGCGTATGTTCAGGCGGGCACTCCAATCGCGCTGGTCGGGAATTTTGAGCGGCTGAACTTTTCCCTGCCCGTCGAAGATTCGAGAGCGCGGCAAATTGCAATCGGCGAACATTTCGAGTTGAACTTCAGAAACAGCGATTCTTTCAGGAAAGCTTACGACACCGAATACGGCGCGGGTAATTTGGGCAACGCTCAAGTTTTTTCCGTCTACGTCAAAGAAATCATGCCGAATTTGAGTCAAGCTGCGGAAATGCGAAAAGTCGTCTTTGAAATCGACAACCGCGTCGGAATTTTAGAGCAACAAGCTTACGGCAACGTTGAATTGACACGGACGACGCCGCATAAAGTTTTGGCTGTTCCGCTTGCGGCACTCAGCGACAATCGACAATACGTTTTTGTTGCGACGGCGGACAACAAGCTTGAGCGGCGAAAAATTTCTGTCGGCTCGGATGACGGCAAATACGCGGAAGTTTTTTCGGGACTTAAAGAAGGCGAAACCGTCATTACTTCGGCGACCAAAGGTCTGACCGAGGACACGAAAGTTACCGTGACACTGTCGGAGGACAAAAACTGATGCAAGCTGACAAAAATCAAATCTTCAGTCAAGAGGCACTGGACAAACTGCGTTCGCCCGAAAAATTGGATACGATGTTGCCGATAACGACGCCGATAAGTTGGATGGCATTAATTGCGATTTTAGTTTTGCTGTTCTCCGTCGTGCTTTGGTCGATTTACGGCGCGTTCACGGTTAAAGCGGACGGCATGGGCTTAATCATGGACTCGGCGGGCGTCCTCAACATTTCTCACGTCGCGAACGGAAAAATCGCTCATCTTTACATAAAAGAGGGCGACCATGTTCAAAAAGGCGACTTGATAGCGCACATGGAACAGGCCGAACGCGTCGCCGATACTCTCATAGCGCAATACGGCATGGATTTGGCTTCCAGTGACCGCGACGCCATGGGACGCGCTTACCAGTACAACGCCAAAGAATTTCAACAGACGGTTGCGGAAAATATTTACAGCGATTACGACGGAATTGTTGATGAAGTCATGGTCGACGAAGGCTCAATGATTTCTGCCGGCGCGCCGATTTGCTCCGTGCGAATCACTCAAGACCGCGACGAATTGACGGGACTGCTTTACATTCCCGTTGAAAAAGGCAAGCGCGTTCAGCCGGGCATGTCGATTCAGCTTGCTCCCAACGGCGTCGACGTTTCGCAGTCGGGGCACTTGTTGGGCGTCGTTCGCTCGGTTTCGCAATACCCGATGACATTGCAGGGAATTCAGCAACATTTGGGCAACCCGCAACTTGCGCAGTGGATTTTGCAAGCTCAAAACAATTCGTCGGTCATGGAAGTTTCTTTCGACTTAGTCAAAGACCCCGGTTCGGAGTCGGGCTATTTGTGGACTTCGCAAGTCGGAGATCACAAACCGATAACGGCGGGCAGTTTTTGCACCGGTTCGATAATAATCGACCGCAAGCCGCCATTGGAAAAAGTTTTCTACAAGCTGAGTCAGTGGTTGCGCAACAGATGAAAATCAGTTGGGAATGTGAAATTTGAGCATGAACATTGTTGATTCGATAAAAAATTTTTTCGGCATATCGACAACGCGAGTAAAAGTGCCGACGATTTTACAAATGGAAGCGACGGAGTGCGGCGCGGCCTCTTTGTCGATGATTTTGGCGCATTACAACTTGTGGTTGCCGCTCGAAAAACTTCGCCAAGAATGCGGCGTCAATCGCGACGGCTCAAAAGCAAGTTGCGTTATCCGTGCCGCCAGAAATCGCGGTTGCAACGCCAACGGTTATCGCTGGAATGCCGACAGATTGAAAGAAGTCGGCGAATTTCCGCTGATAATCCACTGGGAATTCAATCATTTTGTTGTTCTTGAAGGAATCAAAGGCGACACGGCTTACTTGAACGATCCGGCAATGGGCAGGCGCACCGTCAAGTGGGATGAGTTCCGCACGTCTTACACCGGCGTTGCTTTGCGCGTCGTCCCGAACGAAAATTTCAAGCCCGAAGGTCGTCGCTACAACATTTTCAAAGCCGTTGCGGAAAAACTTTCTCAAGACAAATGGGCGGTTCTTTTCATTTTGCTTTTGAATCTCGGCATGATAATTCCCGGGCTTGCGTCGCCGGTCTTCAGCCAAATTTTCCTCGACGACATTTTGACGAAAAAACATCCCGATTGGATGTTCAATTTCTGTTTGGCAATGACGGTTTCATTTTTGGTCTGCGGCGTGATGAATTGGTTGCAGGCCGTAATTTTGACGCGCTGGCAAAGAAAGTTGACGCTTGCCGACTCGTCGAGTTTCTTTTGGCATTTGTTGCGGCTCCCCATGCAATTTTTCAACCAGAGATATGCGGCGGAAGTTGCAAGCCGCGTCAACTTCAACGAATCAATCGCGGGCGTTTTGTCGGGACCCGCAGCGACGGCGGTTTTGAATTTGCTGGTCGCGATTTTTTATTTGCTCCTGCTCCTTCAATACAACGTCACACTGACGATAATCGGCGTGTTCTTTTCAAGTATCGACATGATTGTTTTTTTCGCGCTGAGACGACACTTGACGGATTTGAACATGAAAATTCAGCAGGACGCGGGCAAATGCTACGGCGTGACAATGAACGGTTTGTCAATGATTGAGACGATTAAGGCGAACGGCAACGAAAGCGATTTTTTCTCGAAGTGGGCAGGTTATCGCGCAAAAGTTTTGTCGGCAAGTCAAGACGCGGCACTTTGGCA
>CAMNPA010000136.1 GCA_946547205.1 uncultured Selenomonadales bacterium
ACAAGCAAGGCGACATTACCATCAATGCCGTAAATTACAGCTTGAAAAAGATGAGCGCGTTTCAAAATATAACCGGCATGGTCTGTGATGAATTGGACAAGATGACGTTGCTGAAAGTTTTGGCGGATGACGAGCGAATTTTTCCTTTACAGACGCGGCTGTTCAAGCTGAAATTTCTCCGTGAAAATCACATCAGCTTCGACGAAAAAATTGGAGACGACGCGGAAAATCTTTTTGTCTTCGACGTGATATTCCGTACCCGGGAAATTATTTTTACCACAACGGTTTTTTATGTCGCGCCAAATAACCTTTAGTTGAAGTCTTTGACGATGCCGATATTTTCCTTGTCGACAATCATGGGAATGCAAAGATACGAAGGAATCGTCATAACGTCATTTTTTATGTTGGTGACGTCGTTTATTGCCGGCTGACTGCCTTCGACGACGGCTTTAACCATCCGAACAATTTTGGCAATGAGAATGTCGGGATCTTTGTAAATCGTCATTGTTTGCTTGCCGGCTTTTATGTTCGCGACTCCGTTGGCTCCCGCGTCCTGTCCCGTCAAAATTGTCGGCGCGCCTTTGTAGCCGACGGCTTGTTGAGCGTTAATCAAAGCTTCCGCCAAATCGTCATTGGAGGCGATAACGACATTGAGCGATTTCCCGTCCGCGTAATACTTCTGCAAAATTTCCGTCATGCGCCGTTGAGCGTTGGCCATGTCCCAGTTTTCGGTTGCCACGGCTTGAAAATCCGTTTGTCCCGACGGAACAACGAGCTGTCCTTTGTCAATGTAAGGTTTCAAGTAATCGTAAGCTCCGCCGTAAAAAAGTGGCGCGTTGGAGTCGGTTGCCGAACCGGCGATAAATTCTATCGTGAAAGGTCCCGCGCCGTTTTTGAGGTTGAGTTTTTCTTCGACGTAACGCGCTTGAAATTCTCCGACGGAATTGTTTTCAAACGAGGCGTAGTAAGAAATGGCGTCCGTGTGCATAATCAAGCGGTCGTAAGCAATGACGGGAATTCCTTCCTCTTTGGCAAGTTTCAACGGCTCGGCAAGTGAGCCCGCATCTTCCGCGGCAATGACAATGGCGGCGGGATGTTTTTCAATGGCGTCTTTCAGCTGAGCGATTTGGTCGTTGGCGTCGTTGCAAAAACGCATTTCGACGTTGTAACCGGCTTCGCTCATCATGTCGGCACTTTTTTTGCCGATATATTTCCAAATGCCGCCGAAATTCGGATTGGGGAACAAAAGTTGCACAGACGCTTTTTGGTTGCTCTCGTCCGCGCAGCCCGTTGCAAGCGTGCAAAGAATCAAACATAAAATCAGAAAAATTTTCCGCACGGCAAACACCTCACAACTTGAATTGAGACGTCGAGTCTTGTAATTTCTGCGCCATTTCCGCCATGTTCTTGCTTGCGTTGGCAATTTCGTCCATTGACGCCGAAAGTTGCTCCGTTGCGGCGGAAACTGATTCGGCTTCCTGCGAAACGGCGGCACTGGTTTTGTTTAAATCGTCCATGACGGCGACGAGTTTGTTGATTTTTTCGGAAGAGCCTTGAGCGGCGTGCAGAATAACTTCCGCGTTTTTCGTCAGCCCGATTACCGCTTGAACGATTGTGCTGAAAGAATCGCCCGCTTTGTCCACGACGCTTTTGCCGCTTTGAACTTCAAGCGTTCCTTGCTCCATGCGTTCGACGGCTTTTGTCGTATCGTTTTGAATCACGCGAATCAGTTCGGCAATTTTGCTGGCGGCAAGTGCGGATCCTTCGGCAAGCTTGCGAACTTCTTCCGCAACGACGGCAAAACCGCGCCCGTGTTCGCCTGCCCGTGCCGCTTCAATGGCGGCGTTCAAAGCAAGCAAGTTGGTTTGTTCGGCAATGCCGCTGATTGTGTCGGAAATTTGGCTTATCTCTTCGGAACGAGCGGCAAGCTGACGGATTACCGCTGCGGATTCTGCGACGGATGAGGCAACCGTTTCCATTTGCGAAACTGCGCCCGAAACTGCGACGCGTCCGGCTTGAGCAATGTCGGCGACGTGATTGGCGGCTTGGGAAGATTGTTCGGAAAGTTTTTCAAAGGCGGAAATGTCTTCGGTCATGTCGTTTATCTCCACGACGGAAGAATTGACTTGTTCGCCTTGTTTGGTCATGTTGAACGCCACGTTGCTTATCGAGTCGGCAACCTGTTGAGTTGCCTGCGCGGATTGATCGGCGTTTGACGTGAGATGTTCGGAAAAAGAAACGAGATTTTCCGCCGTGGACATTATGTCCTTGATGAGCCCTTTAAGGTGCTTGACTGTTTCACCAAAAGCGTTGGTGAGCATTCCGAATTCGTCTTTCGATTTTGGCGTCACGTCAACTTGCAAATTTCCCTGCGCAATTCGGTTCGCGATTTCAATGAGATATTGAATCGACGTGTTTATCGAGCGGCTCAGGTAGAACGCCATTGTCGCCGAAATTAAAATGACGGCGATAACCGAAATTATCAAGATGAATTTCGTCCTGTCGTATTCGGCGGCGGCGGCGCGAGTTTCGGCGTTGATGAAATCTTTGCGGGCGTCAATGACTTTAACGAGCAAGTCATCGAGATATTCAAATTTTGTCAAAGACTCGTCAAGCAACGTTGCCGCTTGTGCCGATTGATTGTTGTTTGAAAACTGAATTATGCTGTTCAGCTGACTTCTGTAAGCCGACCATTCCTGTCGCAGGGAACGCAAATTTTTATCGACGTTGCTGCCCATGCTTTTTTCCAGCGTGTCGAAAGTTATATCGATTTGGTCGGCGAGTTTACCGGCTTTTTTTTCGGCATAAGACCGACTGGTCAAATTCGGCGCGGTGACAATGGAATATTCCAGCTGCCGATATTGTTCCATTGCCTTGCCGTTGTCGGAGGCAACCAGCACGCTCAGCAGATGAGTCGTGGCAATGCGCATTGCGCCTTCGTTTATCTTGTTGAGCGCATACGCGGAATAGACGCTGACGGAAACAAAAACCAGAATCAGCACGACGAAAATCAGATTCAGCTTTTGTCGGATGGTTAAAGCACTCAAAAAAATCACCTCACTTTGTCGCCGAACGTGCTGCGTCTTCAACGTCGGACTTCTCGATAACGGGAAAAATTTTTCGGCTAATTGCGTTGCGATGAAACGCCTTCGACGATATTGCGTGCCGCGGTCGTGGTTTCGGGTCGATTTTTCGGCAACTTTTCTTCGGCGGACAAGGGCTCTGCTTTCACCTCAAAAGGCAATCTTTGTTCCCGCAAAACCGCTTTGACGAACATGTTGATGCAGGTTGAGATGTTCAGCCCGGTTTGTTTGCAAAATTTCTCGAATCGACTTTTGTCCTCGCTGCTGATTCGGACATTTAACATTGCTTGTGCCATACTTTTACCCCCTTTTTTGGCATTACATTATAAACATTTGGCAATACTTAATCAATATTCGACAGATAAATTTCGGAAAAAAAAGCATGACGCAGTTTTACGTCAGCTCGGTTCTTGTCTTTTTAAAAATACATTGCTATAATCCGAAAACGATATAGACTTGTGTTTGGAAGCGGAGAGATTTTTTTGGATGTCACAGAAATTTTCAGCAAAGGCGGATTCGTGATGTATCTGCTTTTAATCAGCTCAATCGCGGTTGCCGCAATCGGCATCGAACGTTTCAGATTTTACGCTTACGCTTCTCAAGGTCGTGAAAAATTTTTGTCTGCACTGAAAGAACGTTCGCGCACTCAACAGGCTGGCGAACTTTTGAACTTTTGTCGGGGAGAAAATTCCTGCGTGGGACTTGTGGCGGTCGCGGGCGTCAAAGCAGCAATCGCGGGCGAAAACGTTGAACTTGCGCTCAATGTCGCTTACGACGAAGAGGCAATGAAACTTCGCGCCCGGTTGAACTATCTTTCGATGATCGTAACGCTTGCGCCGCTTTTGGGATTGCTCGGCACAATTTCGGGCATGATTGATTCGTTTAACATTTTCAGCATTCAGGCAGGTCAGCCGCTTGCGATAACGGGCGGAATTGGCGAAGCGTTAATCGCGACGGCAACGGGACTTTGCGTGTCGATTTTCGCGTTGCTCGTCCACACTTATTTTGCGCAAAAACTCGACGAAAATTTAACCGCGTTGGATAAGGTGGCAAATATTGTGCGGTCAAATCGGCATGTGAAAAATTTCACTGTTCAAGATGACGACGAATCGAAAGGACTCTTTTCATGAAACGCCGTGACTTTCGCGAAAAAACTCAACCGCTCGTCATGATCATCCCGATGATTGACATCATGCTTTTTTTACTTGTATTTTTCATGATAAGCACGATTTACATGGTGCAGACGAATACCTTACCTGTGATTTTACCTCACTCATCGACCGCAAAGCAGGAAACGCGCCCGAACGTCGTCCCGATAACTATATTGGAAAGCGGCGACGTGATTTTCGACAAAGACACTGTGCCGAATCAAAATCTCGGCGAAAAAATTCACGCGGCGATTGAACGGGATAAAGAAGTCATTTTCGTTTTGCGCGGCGATAAATCTGTTCGTTATGAAAGCGTCGTGGCGGTGCTTGACCTGTTGAAAAAATCCGGCGCGTCTCGTGTATCGATCGCGACGGAGATGAAAAAGTGACCGGCTATTAAACAGCTTGCCAAAAACAATCGCGATGCTTAAAATAAACAATCGTGAATATGGCGTCTTCTGTAAAAATCGAAACGGAGGAAGATTTATAAAACAAGCCCAATAAACGCGAAAAGCTCTGTGCGCCTACGAAACGCTACAGAGCCAACTGGTGAATGCACGAATCATTCCCAGAGAGTCGACTT
>CAMNPA010000137.1 GCA_946547205.1 uncultured Selenomonadales bacterium
GAAAGCTCAAGTGCTCGACGGTTTTGAAATTCGCGGCACGGTCGCTCAAAGTGATCCCGCGCAGGTTGAATCAATCGTTGACGAAAACTTGAAGCGGCTCGGCTTGCAATAAACTACAAAGGAGGCATTTGCTTTGACAAGAATTTATTTGATTCGGCACGGCGAAACGGAGTGGAACAAAAAAGGACTGCTGCAAGGGCATTCCAACGTTTTGCTCTCGCCCGAAGGCATTCATCAAGCTCAACTTTTGGCGGAGCACATGCCTTTCCACACCGTCGATGCCGTTTACTCAAGCGATTTGTCGCGCGCGGTGATGACTGCGAAAATTTTGGCGGCGAAATTCGATTTGCCCGTCATACAGGAGAGCGGCTTCCGCGAAGTGAATTTTGGAGACTGGGAAGGCAGAAATTTGAGCGAATTGGCAACCTATGTACCCGACGGCTTTGAAAATTTTTTCACGCGTCCCGACAAAGCTCATCCGCCAAACGGTGAAACTTTCCTTGAGGCTCAAGCTCGCGCGTTGACTGCATTGGACGAAATGATTGACGAACGCGAAGAACAAAGCGTTATCGTTGTCAGCCACGGCGCAGTTATTCGGTTGTTGCTGTGCGCGGTGTTGGGAATGCCGATTCGCAAAATGTGGACGATAAGCCAATTCAATATGGCGGTGAATATTTTTCGCGTCGACGACGGCAACCCGACGATTGAACTGCTCAACAGCACCTTGCACCTTTACCACTTCTAAGGAGTGATTCACTTGAAAAATTTTGCCGAATTTGTTAAGGCGAACAAAAAAATTCTGTACGACTTCGCAGAGAAAAACACTAAGCGCAATTCAAACGGCGACGCTGTTATTTCAAAGGACGACCCTTGGTTTTATGAAGACGAATGGGACGAGCATTACAAGGAGTTAAATCGATTGGCATTGTGAACTAAAATTCCAAGGAGTGATTTTCATGATACGCAAAGGAATAATTTTGGCGGGCGGCTCGGGCACGAGGCTTTATCCGCTAACCGAAGTCGTCAGCAAACAATTAATGCCGGTCTTCGATAAGCCGATGATTTATTATCCGCTGTCGACGCTGATGCTGGCGGGCATTCGCGAAATTTTAATCATCACGACGCCGCAAGACAGTCACTTATTCAGCGCATTGCTCGGCGACGGAAATCAACTCGGACTGAAAATTTCTTACGCCGTTCAACCGAAGCCCGAAGGTCTCGCGCAGGCATTTCTTATCGGCGAAAAATTTATTGACGGCGAAGGTTGCGCTCTCGTTCTCGGCGACAATATTTTTTACGGCTCGGACTTCGCCAAACTCGTTCAACATGCCGCCGCGCAGGACAACGGAGCTACCGTCTTTGCTTATTACGTCAACGATCCGCAAAATTACGGCGTCGTCGAATTCAATCGCGAAACCGGGCAAGCAGTCAGTTTGGAAGAGAAACCTAAAAATCCGCGCTCGAATTACGCGGTGACCGGTTTGTATTTTTACGACAGCGACATTGTCGACGTTGCCAAGTCGATTAAACCTTCGGCGCGCGGCGAACTCGAAATTACCGACGTGAACAAAATTTATCTTGAACGCGGGACGTTGCGTGTTGAGAAAATGCGGCGCGGTTATGCCTGGCTCGACACGGGAACGCATGAATCGCTGTTGACGGCGGGAAGTTTCGTGCACACGATTCAGACGCGGCAAGGCTTGAAAATTTCTTGCATTGAAGAGATCGCTTATCGCATGGGCTACATTGACGCAGATCAGCTGATGAAACTTGCGGAGCCTCTGCTCAAGAACGATTACGGCAAATATCTGCAACGACTTGCGGCGCACGGTCGGTGATGTCATGAAAAAATTTCTCGCGGCAATGATTATCGCGCTGATGAATTTCGGGACGTGCTCGGCGGAAATTGTTCACGCTGTCGGACGCGGCATCAACGAACGCAACGCCATTCACAACGCGATGCGGACTGCCATTGAACAGAAAATCGGCGCGACTGTTCATTCAAAAACTCGCGTGCAAAATTATTCCGTCGTTGCCGATAAAATTGCCGTCGACAGCGCAGGATTCGTCAATCGTTGGGAAATTGTCTCGCGGCACGTTGAAAATGGTCTCGTCGTCGTGGAAATTGCCGCTGACATTGACGACGCGAAAATTTCTGCGCGGCTCACGGAACTTGAAAAAAAATCTCTCGTCGACTTCAACGCCGGCAGTCCTCGCGTGGCAGTCGTGGCATTTGATTCAAGCGGTCAACGTTACGCGTCGATTGAGAACGAAATTATTTCCGCACTCAAACGGCAGGGCTTCACGCGAACGGTTGATCTCGCGCAAGTCAATCGTGCTGTCCGTCAACGAATTCACTCTGCGGCGGGCGATTCAAACCTTTGCAAGACGTTGGCGAATGATTTTCACGCGGACTGCCTCGTCGTCGCCGAAGTCAATGTTCTGCCCGATAATGCCGTAAGCGTTGCAAGCCGATTGATTCAGCTCAACACCGGCGAAATTATTTTTGCGGGCATGTCGACGGGCGGCGGACTTTTTATCGGCGGCGATGATTCGTTCAAATTGGCGGGTCGTCGTGCGGCTAATGAGCTGTCACTTGCCGCGTTGAAGTCTGTCGCGAAAATCGAACGTCACGTTACGCTTTTGATAACGCGCGAAACTTTCAATCGGCTCGGCGGAACGTTGACGGCTGTACGTGAAAAAATTCGGCACTTGTCGGGCGTGAACGATACTTTTGTTCGCAAGCTGAACATGAGCTTGGAGCTCGACGTTGACTTTGACGGCACGGCTTCGGACTTCGCGCAGGTGCTTGAGAATTCGTCGATAAAAATTTTGGAACTCGGCTCGGACTTCGTTAAAATTTAAGGACTAGGGACTAGGGCGTGTTGGTAAATTGCATTTGGCTTGTAATTGCTTTTAATTTTTATAGGATCTACTTTTTCTTTGTCGGCGTCAAAGAAAAAGTAGCAAAAAGAAAGACGCTTTATCCGCCTAACGTCGCATCACGCGACGTGGTCGGCGGCGGCGCGCGTCCATGCGCGCCGGGTCTCAGCTCAATTAAACGTGACTTTACCAACAGTCCCTAGGAAAAAACTCCACACTCAAAACTCCAAACTCCAAACTAAAATCGGAGGTGCTTACATGCTCAAAAAATTTTTCGGCGTGTTAATCGTCGTAGGAATGCTCGTCTTCAACGCGACAATCTGCGCGGCGGCGGAACTGATCATTTTCCACACGAACG
Organism: uncultured Selenomonadales bacterium; assembly: GCA_946547205.1. Lineage (GTDB taxonomy): Bacteria > Bacillota > Negativicutes > Selenomonadales > Selenomonadaceae > Quinella. Next base: position 3,242 of record CAMNPA010000137.1, read on the forward strand.
ACATGCATGCACGCGTTCAAGACACTGACGACGGCGGCAAGAGCATCGGGCTCGCGGAAATGTCGGCGGCAGTCAAAGCAGTCAAATCAAAAAATCCCGCGACGCTTTGGCTCGACGCAGGCGACACTTTTCACGGTATGCCGATGATTACAATCAGTCGCGGCGAAAATCTCGTGCCGCTGCTCAATATCGCAGGACTCGACGCAATGACAGCAGGCAACCACGATTTCAATTACGGCTCCGCGCAACTGGAAAAGCTCGCAAAAAAACTCAAGTTCCCGTTGCTCGATGCAAATGTCGTGCGCAAAAGTGACGGCAAGCTGGTTTTCAAGCCCTACAAAATTTTCAAGCTCAAAGGCATTACGGTCGGCGTATTCGGACTTTCGACGCCCGAAACTGCTTTCAAGACGAATCCCGCCAATGTCACGACGATTAATTTTTTGAATCCCGTCGACACCGCAAAGGAAATGATTCAGATTCTGCGCCCGAAATGCGACGTGGTGATTGCCGTCATGCACATGGGCGTTGACGCAAGCAGCGAATTCACCAGCGAACGAATTGCCCGCGAGACGCAAGGCATTGATCTGATTGTCGACGGTCACAGCCACACCGCGCTTGCCGAAGGTTTGCTCGTCAACGACACGCTGATTGTTCAAACCGGTTGGCACGAGTACAGACTCGGTCGCGCGACGATTGACGTTGAGAATCACAAAATCATTTCCAAACGCGCCGAACTTCTCGACGCCGATGACGTTAAAGCCATTGCTCCGACGCCCGATAAAAAAATTTTGACGACGCTCGCCGAAGTCAACGCGAAGGCTGAAAAACTTCTCGATGAAGTCGTGGCTCACAGCGACAGAGAACTTTCAAGCAACCGTTTGCTCGTTCGACGCAACGAATCCGAACTCGGCAACCTTGCGGCTGATGCATTTCGTTGGGCGGCGAAAAGCGACATTGCCATTGTAAACGGCGGCGGACTTCGCGACGATTTGCCCGAAGGTGATGTTCGCAGACGCAACACCATGGCAATTTTCCCGTTCGGAAACACGTTGCGCGTTGCTGAAATTAAAGGCTCGACTGTCCGCGAAATGCTCGAACATTCCGTTGAATATTATCCCGCGTCTTTCGGCGGCTTCCTTGATGTCAGCGGCTTAACGTTCAGCTACGACCCGGCTAAGCCTGCCAAACACCGCGTCACGGAAATTTTAGTCAACGGTCAACCGATTGACGAGAATAAAACTTACACGATTGCGCTTGCTGATTTTCAAACGTCCGGCGGCGACGATTACACGATGCTTGAAGGCTTGAAGATTATCGGAGAGCTCGGCACGTTCGATGAAATTTTGGCGGCGTATCTGAACGAAGTCGGCATGAGCGGCATTGAAGTCGGCAGAATCAAACGGCTTGCTGAAGTGCCCGTTCCCGATGAAAAACCTGACGGCGAATAAACTTCCGCAAAAAAATTATTCCCGATGAAAAATTTTCGTCGGGATATTTTTTTGTCGCCAATGATAAACGATGCTTGAAGGCTTGAAGATT
>CAMNPA010000138.1 GCA_946547205.1 uncultured Selenomonadales bacterium
GGACGCGCGGTCGCCGGCACCACTGAGCGGGACGCGAAGTTTGCCGGCACTTATGACTTCGGGAAGTCTCAACGTTGAAACCATGAACGACTAACGCCCCTGCGAGGTGCCCTTTCTTTTTGGCAACGTGACGTTGCATCCAGCGTGTGTACTTTAAAATTACTTAACACTTTAAGGCGTCGATAACCCTTACTGTTCCCCCGCTTTTAAAGCGGGTCTTTGGGCACGCAAAGAAAAAGTAGATACTAAACATAAAAAGAAAATCAAACGCCAAGATTATAGCAAAGCCGCGCCCGAATCACAATGAAGTTGCAACGCCGCGCGAAAAGTTGTATACTGCCGCCACTGAAGGAGATGATTGTTTTGCAGAAGTTTGAGAAATGGCAAGGTTGCGGCAACGATTTCATTTTGATTGACCGCGTGACGAACGAGATCGACGAGCCGGATAAAATTAAATTCATGTGCGACAGACACTTTGGCATCGGCGCGGACGGCGTCATTTACGTTCAAAGCTCTCTCAAGGCGGCGACTCGCATGAGAATTTTCAACGCGGACGGCTCCGAAGCTGAAATGTGCGGCAACGGCTTGCGTTGTTTTGCGAAATATCTTTTGAGCGGCGACAAATTTTTTTCCGACGACGAATTGACAGTTGAGACGGGCGCGGGAATTTTAACCGTCACGATGAAACGCAACCGCATAACCGTCGACATGGGCGAACCGATTTTCGCGGCAGATCAAATTCCCGTTGACGGCTTCGGTGCTCAAAAACTCGTTGGCGAGCCGATTAAAGTTGACGGCGTGAATTACAAAATGACTTGCGTATCGATGGGCAACCCGCATTGCGTGATTTTCGTCAAAGACATTGCGAAGGTTAATCTTGAGAAAATCGGCCCGAAGTTTGAGACGCATAAAATTTTCCCGCGCAAGACCAACACCGAATTCGTGCAGGTCGTCGGCAAAAATCGTCTGCGCATGAGAGTTTGGGAACGCGGCAGCGGCATAACTTTGGCTTGCGGAACGGGTGCTTGTGCGACGGCGATTGCGGCGAATCTCAACGGCTTGGCGGACAAAAAATCCACGGTCATTCTTGACGGCGGCGAACTTGAAATTGAGTGGTGCGACAACAATCATATTCTGATGACGGGCGCGGCTGAAAAAGTTTATGCGGGCGAAATTAACCTTGACGATTTTGGCGCGAAAAATTCTGCGGATACTGTCGTTGAAAATTCAACGGCTCCGACTGTCGCGGCAACGTCAAGCTCAACTTTAGTGGACGGCTTTTGATATGCGCGGGCTGTTAATCGTAGTGAGCGGAGCGAGCGGCACCGGCAAAGGCACCGTCTGCAAAAAAATTCTTGCCGATATGCCCGGATTAGCTTACTCAATTTCCGCGACGACTCGTCTGCCGCGACCCGGTGAAGTTGACGGCAAGGAATATTATTTTCTCAACCGCGACGAGTTCAATTCGTGGATTGCCGACGAAAAATTTCTGGAGTACGCCGAAGTTTACGGGAATTTTTACGGCACACCGCTCAACAAAATTGAAGAGCGTCTCAATCGCGGCGAAGATATTCTGCTTGAAATTGACGTTCAAGGCGCGCTCAACGTCAAGCGCAAATGTCCCGAAGGCGTTTACATTTTCCTGTTGCCGCCGTCGATTGAAGAGCTTAAACGTCGCATCGAAGGTCGAGGCACAGAGACTCCGGAATCGTTACAACGTCGACTTGCAAACGCCGTTGCCGAAATTAACATCGGGCGCGAATACAATTACGTCGTCGTCAATGATTCGGTTGACAATGCCGCCGCGCAGATTAAAGCAATTCTCGCCGCCGAACGTTGCAAAGTCGAACGCAACCTTGACAAATTTGAAATGTTGACGGCTGAATAAAAATAAATCCCTCGCATCGTCACGAGGGACTTTTTTTTTCACGATTGAGCTTGCAAAAATCTTTTAACCAAAATTTCTGCGACAATGGCATCGACAGGTTCCGGCGGCACTTGCATTGATGTCGGCAAAAGTTTTCGCCAACCGCGCGGCGGATTTTTCTGCCAATACAATCGTCGAGCTTCTTCGGTCGTGTGCTTTTCGTCGACGAGTTGAAACTTTAAGCCTGCCGCCGAAATTTTTTGTGCCGCCGATTTATGCGTGGTGCCGTCGCCCAAAATCACCGATTGAATTTGCATTGACGCCGCCAAATTTTTTATCACGCTGTCGAGTTCTTCAGTCGGGACAACGCGTTGAAATTTTATCTCGCCCGCCGAATTTAAAACTGCCACGCCGCATTTGTCGCGACCCGGATCAATTCCCATGAACATTTCAATTACCTCGCCGCTCAACTTTGATGTTCAACCTAAGCGGTCCTTGCGAATCGGTTTCTTCGCGAGCAGTGGCAGTCAACTGAACTTTGCCGCGCGCGTCAATCAACGAGTCGAGAACTTCATAAAGTTGCGTGCCTTCCATGCGTCCGACGCTGCCTGTCAAAGGATCAGTCAAAATTCCGCGTTCAACGGCGATTGAATTTATCTCCGTCAAAAAATCCTGCAGAATCAATTCGGGCGCACTGTCCTTGTTGAGTTCGTAAGTCTTGCTTAGAATCTTCTCGCCTTTGCGGAAAATCAATTCGTTTGGATAAGTTTCGAGTCTTGCGCGAACAGGTTCGCCGCGAACAAGATTGCCTGCCGCCGAAATTCTCAAGACGGTATCGCGTTTACTCGCCGCAATTTGATCAACGACGTTATGAAATTCGGGCTGATAAATCCAAACGGAATTATCGTTGTCGCCGCCAAAACGTTCAATCAAACTCTGCGTGGCACGTTCGGCAAGCGCGTTGATGTCGGCTGTAATTTCTTCGGCAGTGCGTCCGCTTTTGATGATTCCGCTCGCCAAAACTTCGCCGGCACGCAAAGTGATGTCGCCTTCGCGAATGGCAATGATTCCGTCGCGCAGTCGTTTATTGCGTTCCTCAAGCTTGGCGTTGTCGCCGGAGAGCTTTTCATTGTCGCCGGAAAGTTTTTCGTTATCGGAAGTGAGCTTTTCATTGTCGGCGGTCAAGGTGACGTTGAAGTCGCCCAATTTTTTATTGTCGGCTTCCAACGTGGCGTTCGTGCTTGAAAGATTTTCGTTTTGTTCGGTGAGTTCGGCGTTCGATGCTTCAAGTCGTTCGTTGCCTTCTTTCAGACGGTCGGACTCCGCGCGCAATTCTTCCTGCTCCGTTTTCAGTGCGGCGATTTCGGTTTTGGATTCGCGTAAATTTTCGTTTGCACGTTCAAATTCCGTTTGAGCTTTGAGCAAATTTTCCGTTGCCTCGTCGAGTTCGGCAAGTGTCGCGTCCATTGTTTGGCGCAATTCGTCCATGCCGAAAAGTGCCGTGCGAACGTTCTGCGAGATGAGTGCCATAAAGCCGATTGACAGCGCAGTTATCAAGCCGCCCGTCACGACGGTCACAATCATTGACGTATGACGCGGTCGCAGCCCGAAGATTGACAGACGTTTCTTGCCGACTTTCGTGCCGAGTTTGTCGCCGATGAATGCGATTGCGCCGCCAGTCAAAATCATGACCACAATCAAATAAATTCCTTCCAATGAATCACCACCCGCAATTGAATTAGGAATTAGGAATGTGGAATGAAAAAATAATTCCTAATTCCTAATTTCTCATTCCTCATTGACTCGTTCCTGCGACAGGTCGAGTGACGCTGAAAACGTGTTCGACGCGGCGCAACTTGTTCATCAACGTTTCAACCTGCGCGGCGTTGCTGACTTCCACGCCAAGATTAACCGTCGACGTTTTGTTTGACTTATTCGGCACGGCGTGAATGGAATGCAGATTGAATTTCATTTCGGCGGGCACGGCTATCAATTCGGCAAGAACGCCTGCTTGATCCGCGCAGACAATCTCAATTTCCACGATGTAAAGCTGATCGTTGTTGGTCGCCCAACTGACTTCAATCATGCGCTCCATTTCAGACCTGCCGTTTAGAATGTTAGGACAGTCCGCGCGATGAACCGAAACGCCGCGTCCGCGAGTGATGTAGCCGGCAATTTCGTCGCCCGGTATCGGGTTGCAACATTTGGCAAGCCGCACGAAAAAGCCGCTCTCTCCTTCGACAAGAACGCCGTGTTCAGTCTTTTTGGGATTGCCGCGTTCGGGACGCTTTTTGATTTCGGCAAGCAATGCAGAGACTTCGGACGGAACATTTTCGGCGCGCTGTTTATTGTAAATTTCGACGAGCTTTGTTATCACGGAATGAACCGACGTTCCGCCATAACCGACGCCTGCCAATAAATCGTCTTCATCGGGAATGCCCATGCGTCTTGCAACTTTATGAAGGCGATTTTCTTTGAGCAGTTCTTTCGGCGTGTATCCGAGCTTTTTAAGTTCGGCGTCAATCATTTCGCGCCCGTGAGTGATATTTTCTTCGCGATTCTCACGTTTGAACCAGGCACGAATTTTGCTGCGCGTGTCACTCGACGCAACGATATTCAACCAATCGCGGCTTGGACCGTTGTTGGATTTATTCGTGACAATCTCGACAAAATCTCCGTTCTGAAGTTTGTATTCAAGCGGCACGATTCGACCGTTAACCTTCGCGCCAACGCAATGATGACCAACTTCCGTGTGAACGCGATAAGCAAAGTCAATCGGATTGGAACCTTGCGGCAGGACAATCAAATCTCTGCCGGGCGTGAAGACAAAAACTTCGTCGCTGAAAAAATCCAACTTCAACGCCTCAAGATATTCTTTCGGGTCTTT
>CAMNPA010000139.1 GCA_946547205.1 uncultured Selenomonadales bacterium
CGCCGAAATATTTTTCAGCCGACTAAAAATCATGCCGTAGACGAGCGGAAAAAATTTATTGTACAGTTCAATAAAAGCCTCGTCGTCCTCTGCGGCAAGTTCAGCCAGCCGATTATCTTTGTCCATAAAGCACCTCAAGTGCAGTTTTGGCAATGATATTCCTCGTCTGCGCTTGAATCAAGGCAGGTTCCGAAACGTCACGTTGCTTTTGTGCCCTTTACGTTGCTCAATGTCTTGCGATAATATGTCGGCACGTAAACGCGACAATTCCTTGAGCCGCGAGCTTGACCGTGAAAAAATTTTTTCCAAAATCCCTAATGGGATTGAGTTTCGAGCGTGTGTTATAGTAAAATGGTTTTGCAAAGGAATTCCGTCTCCGCACGTTTGTTTTCTTAAAATTTTTGGAGGTATCTTGTCATGAAGAAAAGATTGTACCAACTGATTTTGTTCGCATTGGTCTTGATGACGGCGAGCACGGTATTTGCCGCGAAAAAGTCGCCCGAAGAGATTCGCGCCAAATTAGACGAGATGAGCGGACAAGTTTTGGAGCGCATGTATCAAAAATATCCGTCGTCGGAAAAAGCGGTAGAACTTTCCTACGCTTACTGCACAATCAGCGCGTCCGGAGTCAAATGGGGATTTTGGGGCGACGACCACGGCCGCGGTGTTGCCGTCAACAGTCAGACCGGCGAAAGAATTTATATGAAGATGAAAGAAGTCAGTCTCGGCGTGAATTTCGGCGCGAAAGAATACGATTTGCTTTTCGTCATTGTCAATAAAGACGCGTGGGACAGATTTATTTCCGGCAACATCAAATTCGGCACTGAAGTTTCTGCGCAGGCTTCGGACGGCGTGAGCGGCGCAACTTTTGCGGACGCGAAAATTATTGCGAACGGCGTTTGGGTCTATCAGCTCGACAAAAAAGGCTTGGCGGTCGAATTGACTTTCAAAGGCGCGAGAATTTCTCCGTATCGCACGCTGAACTAAAAATTTCGGAGGTTATATCATGCCTAAAAGATTTTTTCTAATGTGTATGGCAATTTTATTGGCGATTCACTCATCGGCGGCGGCAAAATCTCCGGATTATTCAAAGGCAAGCAGCTGGTGCCAAATCCCTGCGATTACCAAGGACGTTGACACGTTTTATATCCTCGCGACGGAATATATGGGTTTTAATGCAGGCGATCCCGATTACGCGACGATTGACAACGCTGAAATGGTTGAAGGTGCGCCGATTCAATATGCAATGAACGCAAGCGCGTTCGCGGACTCAACCAACGTTTTTATGCCGTTCTATCGTCAGTCAAGCTTGAAATATGCGGGCGAAATTTATAAAAGAGACGGTAATATTGACGCGGCAATTTCCGGAATGCCTTACAACGACATAACCGCCGCGCTCGATTATTATTTTAAACATTACAACAACGGGCGTCCGTTTATACTTGCAAGTCACTCTCAAGGCTCGGCAATCGCTCAAATCGTGCTGAAAAAATATTTCAAAGAGCACCCCGAATATTATAAACGCATGGTCGCGGCTTATGTCATCGGCTACGCCGTCACGAAAGATTATCTTGCTGCCAATCCGCATTTGAAATTTGCGACGGGCGAGAGCGATGCGGGCGTTATCATCAGTTGGAACACCGAGGGCAAGCGCAACGTTGAAGAAAACGTCACGACCTGCGTACTTTTTCCGAACGCAATCAGCATAAATCCGATTAACTGGAAACTCGACGGCACTTATGCTCCTGCAAGCGAAAATTTAGGCTCACTCGTGCTCAACGAGGACAACACCGCGTTTGAAATCGGCAATGTCGGTGCGGACGCTAAAGTTATCCCAAGTCGCGGAGTCGTGCTCACAAATGCCAAAATTGAGCCAATGCCCGCTGAACTTGCCGCTGTTGCCGACGAATTTTTTGGTCCGGACGGCAGACACGAAAGCGATTACACGTTTTATTACAACAACATCAAAGCCAACGTTGCAAAACGCATTGCGACTTTCAAGACAAGCAGACAATAGGAGATGATTTTTATGTTGAAAGGCTTAACCCGCCGCGATTTTATCAAGACGATGTCGCTTGGTGCGCTGGCAATGGCATTTCCGATTGACGTTTTCGCCGCGAATACGACCGCTGACCTTGTTGTCTACGGAAAAATTTTCACGTCAGAAAATAATCGGCTCGCTCAAGCTTTTGCGGTCAAAGACGGCAGATTTATTTACGTCGGCGACAAACTCGGTGCGCAGGCTTTTATTAAGCGCGGCAAAACTGAAGTCATCGACTACACCGGTAAAGGTCTCGTCATGCCAAGCTGCGGCAACGGTCACGCTCATTACTCGATGCACAGCATACAAACCGTCGGAACGATTGTTGACAGGACAGACAGCGTAGAGAAATTTTTAACGGAAATCGTTCCCGCCGCCGTCACGAAGGCTAAATCCACGGGCGCAACGTCAATTTTCGGTTTCGGTTGGAACACGCTGGACTTCCAAAAAAATATGCCGACTCGTCACCAATTGGACGCTCTCTGCAGTGATATTCCGATGTACTTTGCGGACGAAGAAGGTCACAAGGCTCTGGTGAATACTCTTTGCCTCGTCAACGCGGGAATCATGGACGAAAAAGGCAATGTGCTCAAATCCGAAGTTCGCGGCGGCAAAATTGTCATTGGCTCTGACGGCAAACCTACCGGTTATCTGCAGGAACAGGCGGGAACTTACACGCGCTCTTTCCTCGACAACGAACGACTTTTTACCGTCGACATAGCACGGGCAACTCTCGACAAAGTTCAGGAGCATTTGCTGTCGGAAGGCTACACGATGTATATTGACGGTTGGGGCAATTATTTTTACAACGACAATCTGTATAAAGCCGCACAACAATTCGACAACGCCGGCAATATGAATTTTATCTTGGGCACGACTTACGAAATCGAAAGCTGGATGGATTTGGATTCGGCATTTGCAAAAGCTGTTGACGCCAAAAAATTCGCCTCAAAGCACGTCCTGCCGAACTGGATAAAACTTTTCATGGACGGCACAGTCGAGACCGGCACGGGTTTTATCGAACCGCTCTATCGCGACGGACATCAAGGCATTCCGAATTGGTCTGAAGAAGAGCTTACCGACATCACGCGCAGAGCCAATGCAAACGGAATTACAATGCATGTTCACGTTATGGGCAACAAAGGCGTCACTCGCGTCGTGAATTCTTTCATCAACGGCGGCAAAGCTGAAATGCGCAACACTCTTGTTCATGTCTACTACGCCAACGAGCCCGATTATAAGCGCATGGCGGAGCATAATATTTACGTCACTGAAGGTGCTCTTTGGCATCATGCCGACGACGCGTTGCAAGATGATCTGCGCAAGATACTTCCTGCAAACTTGGCTGGCAAAGGTTATCCCATGAAGTCATTTTTTGATAACGGCGTAATCATGTCTTCGCATTCTGATTTTCCTGCACTCGCCGGCAGCCCCGACGATCCGTTCGGCATTATGGAAATTTTGCTTACCGGCGTTTATCACGGCGAAAAAGGAAAGCCTTGGTGGACGGAAGAACTCATCACTCGCGAACAAGCTTTAACGGCTTTAACAATCAACGTCGCAAAGCAGATGTTTCTTGAAAACGAGCGCGGCTCTATCCAGATGGGCAAATACGCTGACTTCCTGCTTGTCAATAAGGACGTGCTCTCTTGTCCCGTAAAAGAGATTCACACGGCAAAACCTGCGGCGACTTACTTTGAAGGCAAAAAGGTTTACTCTATGTAAAAGTGAGGATTTTTTTCATGAAAAAATTTTTAGCGGCAATCTGCGCGGCGGCGTTGATGTTGACAGGTTGCGGCGGCGAAGAAGCTCAAGAACCGAGTTTGGAAGACTATCCGACCAGAGTTAAGGCGATTAAAGTTTTGCAGACCAGCGCGCCTTTAACTTTGTCTTACAGCGGGCAAGTCGTCGACCGCGACGAAATGAAAGTTCAATCCAAAGTCAGCGGCTCCGTTGTCGAAAAATACGTTAAGGGCGGTCAAGAAGTTGTCGAAGGGCAACGGTTGTTCAAAATCGACGATCGCCAATATCAATCGGCAGTTCTGCAGGCTCAAGCAAATCTCGCGCAGTCTCAAACGAATCTCGCCAAAGAACGCGTCGATCTTCAACGCTACGAGGAACTTTGGGAATCAAACGCAATTTCAGAGCAGACGCTTACGAATCAACGCGCCGCCGTCAAGTCGAAAGAAGCTGAAGTCGCCGCCAATGAAGCCATATTGCAGAAAGCCGAAGACGATTTGGCGGACACGATTGTTTATGCGCCGATGAGCGGCAGACTCGGCATTGACGACGTGCCTGTCGGAACTCTTTCAACTGCAGGAAGTACGGCATTGGCGACAATCGGCATAGTTGACCCTGTGTTTGTCCAATTTGCCGTTTCCGAACAAGAATATCTGCGACTTGCACGACATGAGGAAAATCCGAACGCACATTTCAAAATTTCTCTGACGCTCGCGGACGGCTCAAGCTATCCTTATTACGGAGAGTTCGCCGAATATGACAGAACTTTGGGCAATGAAACCGGCACGCTGACGATTCGCACGCTCTTTAAAAATCCCGAAGGCTTGCTCGTTCCGGGAATGTATGCTCGCGTTGAAATTAGCGGGCTAAGAATTCCAAATGCAATGCTCGTGCCCGAACGCGCTCTTCAACAACTTTTGGGCGAAACGTTGGTTATCGTCGCTCAATCCG
>CAMNPA010000140.1 GCA_946547205.1 uncultured Selenomonadales bacterium
CGACGAAATTATTTTCCCGCTGCGAAAAAATTTTTGACTCGTTAAGTTCAACGTCGAAGCCGTCACTCTCAAAAATTTTCACGCGTCGAATGCTCTGCGAAGTCTTCAACGTCAAAGCTGACACCTTCACGAATTCGGCGGGCGACCCGAAAAAAATTTTATCGGCGCAAATGCTTGGCGAAGTCTTCAACGTCAAAGCTGACACCTTCAAAAATTCGGCGGGCGACGAAATTATTTTCCCGCTGCGAAAAAATTTTTGACTCGTTAAGTTCAACGTCAAAGCCGACACTTTCACGAACGCGACGGGCAAAAAAATTTTATCGGCGCAAATGCTTGGCGAAGTCTTCAACGTCAAAGCTGACACCTTCAAAAATTCGGCGGGCGACGAAATTATTTTCCCGCTGCGAAAAAATTTTTGACTCGTTAAGTTCAACGTCGAAGCCGTCACTCTCACGAACACGGCGGACAAAAAAATTTTCGCGGCGGGCGACCCGAAAAAAATTTTCACGCGTCAAATGCTCGGCGAAGTCTTCAACGTTAAAGCTGACACTTTCAAAAATTCAACGGGCGACGAAATTATTTTCCCGGCAAAAAAATAAGGGATTGGGAGCCTTGTAAGCCCTCAATCCCTTTAAATTTTTCACTTGATGAAGTTCAGATAGATCGCCAGGAGAATCAGTCCCGGCACGCCGAAAAGTCCGACAATCAGCGCGTGAATGAACGTTATCTTTATCGCGATAAGTCCCGTCAAATTCACGAGCCACAGAATCACCGCACCGATAATGCTGTTCCAAATTATCTTGAACGGCAGCTCAATGAAAAATATCAGCGCGGCAAGAATCAACACGCCCGCGACCAAACCGATGCCCATTTCCATAAGTCCCATAAAAATTTCTCCTTTCGTGCCGTATGATACACCAAGTGCGAAATTTCCACAACTGCAGGATTTTTTCAGTGTCCGGCCGAATTAAGCAGGCGTTTCGATTTTAAGATTCATTTGACTGGACAAAGCGAGGTAGTGACGAATGAGCGAGACGATTTTTGCGCAGGCACGAGAAAAAATTTTGGACGGTGTGCTCAACGAATTTTCAAAGCTGGCAAAGATTCCGCGACCTTCAAAGCACGAGGGACGTGTCAGCAATTTTCTGAAGAAATTTTTTGAGGAACGCGGCTTTCAAGTCGTGCAGGACAGTTTTAAAAATATCATCGCCGAAATTCCCGCGAGCACCGGCAGAGAAAATTCTCCGTTGACGATTTTGCAGGCGCATATGGATATGGTTTGCGTTGCGGCGGAAGGCTGCGAATTCAATCCTTTGCGCGACCCGATAAAGTTGATTCGCGACGAAAAATTTTTGCGTGCGGAAGGCACAAGTCTCGGCGCGGACGACGGCATCGGCATTGCGGAAATTCTTTATCTCGTCGAAAATCGTCACAGCTTTTCTCACGGCAGGCTGCGAATAATTTTCACGGTTGACGAAGAACAGGGCATGAGCGGCGCGATTGGTCTCGACGAAAAATTTTTTGCCGACGCGAGCTTTCTAATCAACTGCGACTCTGAAAAATTCGGCGAAATTGTCGCGGGAAGTGCCGGCAGCGTTCACATGACTTTTTGGCGCGAACTCCATTACGTCCGTCCCGACACGAAACTTTTCACGAACGTTGCGATTAAAATCAGCGGACTGCGCGGCGGACACAGCGGCGAGGAAATTTCCAACGGGCGAATTAACGCGATTAAAGTTGCCGGGCAAATTCTCCTGCAGATAAATCGTCGCGGCAAGTTGCGGCTCTCTGCGATAAACGGCGGGCGAGCTTTCAACGTCATAGCCGACAGCGCGCAAATCGTCCTTGCCACCGACCTTCAATTTGCGGAAGTCGAAGACCTTTGCGCGGAAATGGAATGTCGTTTGCGGAAAGTTTACGGCGCGGCTGAACCGAACATCAAAATCACTGCGCAAGTCGTCCGTCGTCCCGAAAAAGTTTTGCACGCAAAAGATTACGAGTCTCTGATACATTTCATCACGTTGATTCACAGCGGCGTTTATTTTTTGCAACCGACTGACTCGACGCAAGTACTTGGCTCCGTGAATTTGGGCATCGTGCGCATGGACGATCAGATTGTTGAGCTGAAACTTTTGCCGCGCGGCAATGCCGATGAGATTGTCGAAGAATTCATCACGGGCTACAGTCAAGCCGGCAAGCTTTGCGCATTTGAAATGAAAATGTCGACGCCGTCGCCCGCGTGGAATTTCAAGCCCGACAGCAAACTTTTGAAGCTCGCCGAAAAAATTTTCACGGAGCAGAACGGTTGCGCGCCCGCAGTCAAGACGATTCACGCGGGATTGGAAACGAGTTTCTTCGCCAAAAAAAATCCTTCGCTCGATATAATTTCAATCGGCACGACGAACGAAAACATTCACAGCCCGAACGAACGCTTGCACCTTGATACAGTCGCTCCGCACGTGAAATTTATCGCGGGCTTGCTTGAAAAGATTTGACAATGAAAAACGCTGAATTAACATAAACTCGAACTGACTCTATCGGCAGCGGCAGGCATGATGTAAGCCGTTCGGTCTGACATAACACAAAAAAATTAAAGCCTTTCTCGTCACGACGACGGAAGGGCTTTTTGCTTGTCGGATAGTTTATTCTTCGGCACTTTCGAGCGGCGCAACGTCAATCAATTCGTCAATCCACTCGGTAATTTCTTCGGGCGATTTGTTGCAGACGTAGACAAGTTCGCTGATTAAAATTTGTCGTGAAAGATCTAGCAGTCTGCGTTCGCCGCTGGAAATTTTTTTCTTGTTATTCTGGCGCGACAAATTTCTTGCAACCGCCGCCGCGTCGAGGATATTGCCTGTTTTGAGCCGCTCAAGATTTGTGTGAAAACGTTTATTCCAACTGCCGGGAATTTGTTCGGTTTCTGCCGTCAAAATTTCTACAACTTCATCGACCTGCGCGGGAGTGATAAGTTCACGCAAGCCGGCTTCTTCCACCTTGTCAACCGGCAGCATAAGTTTCATGTTGCCCATAGGAAGGCGAAAAATATAGTAAGAATTGACGACGCCGCCGACTTCGTTTTCCTCAACGCCCGTGATTTCTCCGGCACCGTGCATCGGATAAACAACCTTATCGCCGATATTCAACTTATGCCACCTCCTGCAATTTCTTCTTGCACAGTTTATCAAAATCGGCGCGGCTTGTAAAGAAACAGCGTGCCTTAAAAATTCGGCGGTCATTCTAACGAAAAAATAATCAACTTGCTCAAAAGGAATAATCCTTGTCGCAGCGAATTGTTCCCGCAGAATCTCGGCACATTGGACAAAACGATAGAATTTTTTTTGAAAGGAAGTGAACGGCGCGGCGTTAATCTTCAACGATTGAATGTTCGTCACGCCAAAACTATGAATCCTAAAAAATTTGCGAAGCTAATCTGCGCGGCGGCTGTAGCGGCGGCATTGACTTTCAGCGGTTGCAGCGGCTTGACGGGCTTAACGGATTCGGACAATCCAAACGACGCTACTAAAACTGCAAGCGACACGTCCGCCAAAGTCCCCAAAGGCTCGCACACGGAAGCGGCTCCGAATAAACCGGAAAGTTCCGCGAAAATTTCTGACGCCCGCAATACTCCTGCAGTTCGTGTGGCAAGGACGGTCGGCCCGGCTGTCGTCGGCATCACAAATAAAGCTGTAGCCCATGACGTTTTCAATCGCGCATTTGAGACGGAAGGCGTCGGCAGCGGTGTTATTTTCAAGAGCGACGGTTACATCATCACCAATAACCACGTCATTGCCGGTGCCAAAGAAATTATCGTTTCACTTTCGGACGGCAACACGATTAACGGCGAACTTGTCGGCGCGGACGAAATGAGCGACATTGCTGTTGTCAAAGTCGACGCGAAAGATTTGCCTACTGCCGAATTGGGCGATTCTGATGAAGTCGTCGTTGGCGAACCTGCCATTGCAATCGGCAACCCGATGGGTCTCGAATTTCAAGGCTCGGTCACTGTCGGCGTCATCAGCGCGTTAAACAGAACTCTTGACTTGAACGATAAGCGTGTTAAACTTTTGCAGACTGATGCGGCGATAAGTCCCGGCAATTCCGGCGGCGCACTCGTCAACGCGGACGGCGAAGTTATCGGCATCAACAGCGCGAAATTGGCGACAAACGGCGTCGAAGGCATGGGCTTTGCAATTCCGATTAACACCGTCAAAATGATTGTCGAAGAGCTTATGGACAAAGGCTACGTCGCGCGTCCGTATCTCGGCGTTACAATTTTCGACAAACCTACTGCCGCTCGTTACGGTTATCAGCTGTCGATTGAGAAAGGCGTTTTCGTCTTCCAAGTCGCAATCGGCTCGCCCGCAGACCGTGCAAATTTCCAGCGCGGCGATATTATTCTCAGCATTGACGGCAAAGACGTTAATTCCGTTTCTGACGTGCGCTCCGAAGTCGCGGCTCACAAAGTCGGCGACAGAGTCAAAGTCACGATTGATCGCGACGGCAGACAGGAAACCGTTGAAGTCACGCTCGAAGAAATGCCGCAACCTTCCAGACAGTGAAGATAACGTTAATCGTCGTCGGCAAGCTCAAGGAAAAATTTTTAGTCGCGGGCGT
This sequence comes from uncultured Selenomonadales bacterium, assembly GCA_946547205.1. Taxonomy (GTDB): domain Bacteria; phylum Bacillota; class Negativicutes; order Selenomonadales; family Selenomonadaceae; genus Quinella. Next base: position 4,615 of record CAMNPA010000140.1, read on the forward strand.
CGCGGAATATCTGAAACGTTTGCAGAAGTTCGCCAAAGTTGAAGTTCGCGAAATTCCCGAATGTCGCACGCTCGACGAGGAAGGTCAAAAAATTTTGTCGC
>CAMNPA010000141.1 GCA_946547205.1 uncultured Selenomonadales bacterium
GGCGGCAAAAAGCAGGAGCAAAAATCTTCGTCCGAACGTCAACGCCTGCCAAAGCCCGAAGTCGCTCCAACTCATCACGTCAAAGAAGTTTATACGGAAAAACAAATGCAGCAGGAACGCGACGCGGCACTTGAGGCATCGGCATTCGCGGGCAGACGTGCGCTCAATTCAAACAACAATGTAATGCAGGAGCTCAAGCTTGCCGTTCACCGCCGAATCGTCGACGAAATGACGCCGGAAGAACAACAAGTTCTCGTTCGCGGCGAAGAGGCTCGTGACCAGATTAAAAATATCATTTCCGTTTACAGCAACCGCGAATTGTCGGAAGGCACCTACGCTCTGTCTCGCGGCGAAAGAATTCAGCTCATCGACGACATCAGCAACGAATTGCTCGGACTTGGGCCGCTTGAACCGCTCCTTCAAAACGACGCAATCACGGAAATCATGGTTAATGGCCCGAATCAAATCTTTGTCGAAAAAAAAGGCAAGCTCACGTTGACGGACGTACATTTTTACGACAACGCGCACTTGATGAACATAATCGAACGAATTTTGACGCCGCTCGGTCGTCGTGTTGATGAATCGTCGCCGCTGGTTGATGCTCGTCTTGCCGACGGTTCACGCGTCAACATAATCATTCCGCCGTTAAGTTTGGTTGGTCCGACGGTCACAATCCGCAAGTTCTCGAAAAAAGCGTTGTCGATTCATGATTTGGTTGGCTTCGGCACGCTCAATGACGATATGGCGATGTTCCTCGATGCGTGTGTTAAGGCGCGGCTGAATATTTTGGTCAGCGGCGGCACCGGCTCCGGCAAAACTACAACGCTAAACGTGCTGTCAAGTTTCATTCCCGCAACCGATAGAATTGTTACGATTGAAGACGCGGCGGAACTTCGACTTCAACAAACGCACGTCGTAACGCTTGAATCACGTCCCGCGAATCTTGAAGGGCACGGCGCGATAACAATCCGCGATTTGGTCAGAAATGCTCTGCGTATGCGTCCCGACAGAATTATCGTCGGCGAAGTTCGTTCCGGCGAGGCTTTGGACATGTTGCAGGCGATGAATACCGGTCACGACGGCTCTTTGACGACTGCACACGCCAACACTCCGCGAGACGTTTTAAGCCGACTTGAAACGATGGTTTTGATGGCGGGCATGGAATTGCCTGTCCGCGCAGTTCGCACGCAAGTTTCGTCCGCAATCGATCTGATTTTGCAACAGTCCAGAATTCGCGACGGCTCCAGAAAAATCACGTACATCACGGAAGTTCAAGGCATGGAAGGCGACACGATTATTTTGCAAGATTTATATCGCTACGTGCAGGACAGAATCGACGAGCACGGCAAATCGGTCGGGCATTTCGAGAGCATGGGACTTATGCCAAACTTTATGGACAAGTTCCAAATGAACGGCATTGACCTGCCGAAATCGTTCTTTGCAAACAGTCGAGGAAATTTCTGATGAATCTTATCGCGATTGTGTGTATTTTGTTATCGTCGCTGTTTTTTGTCGCGGCGGTATTTTTTCTGATAAAGTTTCAGAGTCAAAAGCCGGAAGCTCAACTGCGCAAACGACTCAACGATATGATATTGGCGGCGGAAGCTGAACGCGCCAAAAATCCAAAGCTCCGCAAAAATAAAACGCCGACAACTGTTGACATCAATCAACCTGCCGAGCAACGTCCGCGCAGAAGATTGGACACATTTTTTGAGCGCGCAATTCGTCCTGTCATCACGTCGATTGAAGAACGTTTCCAAAAATTCACGCCGAACGAAATCAAAATGCAGCTTGAGGACAAAATTTTTCGCGCGGGCAAAATGGGCATTTGGGACATCAAAAAACTAATTACGGCGTGGTGCTTGTCAATCGTCGGTTGTACGCTGCTGTCGATTTTGGCAGTTCAAGGCTCGGACATTCACCCGCTGCAGAGAATTTTTGTTATCGGGCTGGGAATGTTCATGGGCGCGACAGTTCCATTTGCGGTGCTGAATTCAAAAATTCGTCAACGTCAGAAAAGCATTCGCAAGCAGTTGCCGGAATTTCTCGACATACTCTGCGTCAGCGTGCAGGCAGGCTTATCGTTCGACGGTGCAGTCGGAAAAATGGTGCGACGTATGCAAGGACCGCTGATTGACGAATTCAAACGCGCGCAAAACGACGTTGCATTGGGAATGACGCATCAATATGCGTTGACGAATTTGGCGAAACGTTGCGACCTGGAAGAAATTTATTTGTTCACAACGTCAGTGATTCAAGCGGAAAAATTGGGAACGTCAATGACACGCACGCTGAAAGTTCAGGCGGACAACATGCGCGACCGTCATCGGCAATACGTCAAAGGCGAGGCGTTGAAAGCTCCCGTCAAAATAATTTTTCCAATGGTTTTGTTTATTTTCCCGTCAATCTTTGTTATACTCTTGTTCCCGGCACTGCTCACGATTGTCAGAGCTTTGGGCGGAGGCTGAATTCAGTTAGGAATGAGGAATTAGGAATTAGGAATTAAAATTCTAACACCTAAAAGCTAAAACCTAAAACCTCATATCAACTTGTCGATTTGGATTTAAGGTTATGGAAATCGGTAAAGGTATTCGCGGAAAAATTTTTATCTTCTTGATTGTTATGGGCATCGTCCCGTTTATGATTCTCGTCGTTGTCGGTTCCATCGACGCCAAAACCGAAATGGAAGATTGGGACAAACAAAGCGGTCTGCTCCGCAACGCCGTCATCTCCGAACATATGACAGAGCTCATCGACAGAAATCAAGCGGTGCTCCACACTCTGGCACTAAATCCCGCGATAGTTCAATACGTTCAAGAGCCAAAGGAAGAGCAACTCGCCGCAGTCACGAAACTCATTGACGACACGAACGCGCTTTTCAACGATACAAACATGATGGGCTTGACTGCCGGCGACGGTTGGCAACTCATTCGCACGGACAAATCAACGCTCGTGAATTTGAAGAAACGTCAACACTTTCAAGAGGCGATGAAGGGCAGAGCTTACGTCTCCGATATTATTTCCAGTATGTCGACCGGCAAAATGGTTATCGTTATGGAAGTGCCGGTGCTCGGTGCGGATAAAAAACCTGTCGGCATGTTGCAGAGAAATTTTGACCTTATCGCCTTGCAAGAATTTGTTAAAGTGCTTGACGACAGCGAGAGCTCAATTATCATCATGGACAGGCGCGGACGAATCATTGCAAATTCCGATAAAGTTCCCGGCGCAGGCAACGAATACATGGCGGACAGCAGCTATAAATTTCTTCTCGACAGAATTTATAACAGCTCCGGCGTCCTCAACGATGTTTATGTAAACGATGAACGATGCTTGGCGACTTACACGCGCAACGTTGACACCGGCTGGATGATCGTCACAATTCGCCCGTATCATTACATCCTGAACAAAATCTACACCAAGGCGGAAAAGGCGATTGTTTTCGGGCTGTGCATGATAATTTTCTGCTCCGGGCTCGCTTACTTTTTGAGTGTGCGTCTTGCGAAACCGATCATTGAAATTACGGAAGTCGTCGATAAAATTGCCGAAGGTGATGAATCCGTTCAAACAATCGAAGTCAAAGGCGACGATGAACTAGGGCAGATGGCTGCCGCGTTCAACAAAATCCGTTCTCAACGCGACAACTTCCAACTTGAATCCGAACTCGACAAGCTCACTGAACTTTTCAACAAGAAGACGATGGAAAATCTTTGCCGCATGAAATTAAAGACCTTCAACGAAAACGAAACGTCGAATATTTTCATGGCGTTTTACATAATCGACCTCGACCACTTCAAGGAAGTCAACGACCTTTTGGGGCATCAATTCGGCGACAGAGTTTTGGTTGAATTCGCCAAGGGCTTGAAAAAAATTTTTCGTCCGAACGATTGCATTGGACGTTTCGGCGGCGATGAGTTTGTCGTTATCGTTGACAGCCTGCCGAATATGGAAGTCGTCATTCGCAAAGCCGAGCAGATTAAACAAATCGCCTTGAACTTGACAATCGACGGCAAAGGAAAATTCGTCACGGCGAGCATCGGAATTGCCATTGCTCCACACAGCGGGCGCGATTACGAAAGTCTTTTCGAGGCGGCGGACAAAGCAGTTTATCACGTCAAGAACAACGGCAAGAACGGTTATTATTGTCAGCTCTTCGCCGATAAAGATGACAACGACGATGAAACCGCAGTTTATCCACGCTGCGAAGTAAACAAATCGGACCGTCATTCGCAAAGCCGAGCAGATTAAACAAATCGCCTTGAACTTGACAATCGACGGCAAAGGAAAATTCGTCACGGCGAGCATCGGAATTGCCATTGCTCCACACAGCGGGCGCGATTACGAAAGTCTTTTCGAGGCGGCGGACAAAGCAGTTTATCACGTCAAGAACAACGGCAAGAACGGTTATTATTGTCAGCTCTTCGCCGATAAAGCAGACGACGATTGAAATAAAAATTTTCCCGTCAAAAGTTTGGCGGGATTTTTTTTATGACGGCTTGTCTTTTTGAACGCGGCAGGAAAATCGCGGCGGCAATAGAATTAGTCTTGCGAAAAAATTTAACGGAGGTAACAATTCCAACATGAAGGATTACAAAAGCGAATTTATCAGAAACGTAGCATTCTGCGGACACGGTCGCTCCGGCAAGACGACTTTGCTTGAGGCGGCACTTTTCAACAGCGGCGCGACGACTCGTCT
>CAMNPA010000142.1 GCA_946547205.1 uncultured Selenomonadales bacterium
TCGTCGTCAAGCCCGATAATCGCCGCCATTGCACCTTCGCCGACGGGAACAGCCTCTTGCATGAATTGACCGCGCTTGTGCACGAGAACGACCGCATCACGGAATTTTAATGAGCCTGCCGCGACGAGAGCCGAATATTCGCCGAGACTGTGACCGCCGGAAATATCGGCAGTGATACCTTCCGCCTTGAGCAATTCGTTGACAATGACGCTGACGACGAGAATTGCGGGTTGAGTGTTCGCGGTAAGTTTCAAATCGTCTTCGGAGCCTTCAAAGCACATTTTGCTGATTGAGTAGCCGAGCGCGTCGTCTGCCTCGTCGAAAAGTTTTTTAGCCGCGTCGAAGTTGTCATAAAAATCTTTGCCCATGCCGACAGATTGCGCACCTTGTCCGGGAAAAATGAACGCCGTTTTCATGAAGTCGCCACCTCACTCGTACTTGTGCTGAATCTTTTCAACGACGGGCGCAATGCCGTTTACAATGTCGTCGATAATTTCTTTGACGGTCTTGATGTCGTCGAGCATGCCGGAAATTTGACCAATCATAACGGAGCCGTTCTCAACGTCGCCGCCGTGAGTCGCCTTGTGAAGTGCACCTGCGCCGAGAGCTTCCAACTCTTCGACCGTGGCACCTTTGGCTTCCATTTCAAGATAAGTGCGTGTGAGTTTGTTGCCGATGACGCGGACGGGATGACCTGTAGTTCTGCCCGTGACGACCGTTGAGCGATCTTTGGCTTTGAGCACGAGATTTTTATAATTCGGGTGCGCGATACATTCTTTGCTTAAAACGAAACGCGTTCCCATTTGAATTGCGCTTGCTCCCAATGCAAAAGCCGCGACGATACCGCGAGAATCGGCAAAGCCGCCCGCAGCGATAACGGGCACATCAACGGCATCAACGACTTGCGGGACGAGAGGCATCGTGGAAATTTCGCCAATGTGTCCGCCGGATTCGCAACCTTCGGCAATGACGGCGTCGGCACCGCTTTTGACGAGACGTTTAGCCAATGCGACACTTGCAACGACGGGAATGACTTTTGCGCCGATTTCTTTCAATGCGGGAACGTATTCGCCGGGATTGCCTGCGCCGGTTGTCACGACGGGCACGCGTTCATCAACGACGACCTGCATAACTTCTTTGACGAAAGGCGACATCAGCATAATATTCACGCCGAAAGGTTTTTCCGTCCAAGCTTTGCACTTTTGAATTTCTTTGCGCAGAACGTCCGGTGGCATATGACCCGCGCCGATAAGACCTAAGCCGCCCGCGTTCGACACCGCCGAGGCAAGCTCTGCAGTTCCTATCCACGCCATGCCGCCTTGAAATATCGGGTATTGGATTTGCAGCAGTTTACAGATGGCGTTATCTTCAAACATGTAATTTCTCCTCCTCAACGGTTTGCACGGCTATCAGTCCGTGAATGGGCTTAACTTATACGAATCCGCTCCATTTGTCAATTAGGAACTGTTAATTGGTTAGTAGTGAGCAGGTAGTAATGAGTAGTTGAATTGCTAACTGCTAACTGCTCATTGCTAACTGCTCATTTATGCGTTCAAAGACGTTGCTGTTGACATAGTTGCACGTGACGCCGATCGCTGAACAAATCGCCTTTGCATCCGACGAGCCGTGACTTATCACGCAATAGCCGTTGACTCCCAAAAGTGGTGCGCCGCCGTTTTCCGACACGTCCAGACGCTTGGACAGATTTTTAAACGTCGCGGCAATGAGTTCACGTCCCAAAAGTTTCGCGCCGCCGTTGGCAATAAGTTCCTCGTTCAAAAGTTCCATTATCGTCAACGCGAGCCCTTCGCCGAATTTCAAAACGACATTGCCGACAAAACCGTCGCAAATCACCACGTCGAATTTTCCGCGCGGAATGTCACGACCTTCAGCATTGCCCGCAAAATTTATCGTCGACAAGTTCTTGAGCAGTTGATAAGTCTCCTTCGCCTGCTCGTTGCCCTTAGTTTCTTCTTCGCCGATGTTGAGCAGTGCGACGGAAGGATTTTTTATGTTGAGAACGTGCTCGGCATAAAGTGCGCCCATAATTCCGCTCTGAATCAAATGTTCGGGCTTGCTGTCAACGTTCGCGCCGCTGTCCAATAAAAGTGTCGTGCCGTTCGGCGTAGGAATTGGCGTGGCGATTGCGGGACGACCTATGCCGTGAATGCGTTTCAAAATAAGTTGAGCCGCCGCGACTGCCGCACCGGTTGAGCCTGCCGAAAGTACAGCGTCACACTCGCCGCTTTTAACAAGATTTGTCGCCACGACGATTGAAGAATTTTTTTTCACACGAACGGCATCGGCAGGATGTTCGCCCATTTGAATGACTTCATCAGCATGACAAACTGTTATCGGCAAATTTTTATCGCCTGCGTCGTCGAGTATGCCGTAAATTTTTTCCGAATCGCCGACCAAAACGATCTCGCAAGAATATTTTTGCACTGCATGAACTGCGCCCTTGATGATTTCCGCCGGAGCTCTGTCACCGCCCATGGCGTCAACTGCAATTTTCACGTCTTCCGCTCCTTCAAAAAAAAATAAGCAGGTTCAATGCCTGCCCAAATCGTTTCCGCTATCCTCAAGCCGTTTCGATGACTTCTTTGCCGTCATAGTAACCGCATTCCAGGCACACATGGTGTGGGAGCTTAGGTTCATGGCATCTCGGACATTTCACATAGTTCGGAGCTTCCAACTTCCAATTTGCACGCCGCCTGTCACGTCTTGACTTACTCAATTTTCTTTTAGGTGCCGCCACGTTGCACACCTCCTTAAGATATTTTCAAACCTTTCAATGCCGCAAGTCTGGGATCGACGATAAATTTATCGCAACCGCACTCGCCGTCATTCAAATTCGCGCCGCATACGGGACAAAGCCCTTTGCAGTTCGGTTTACAAAGATTCTTCATTGGCTGCCCGGCAAGCAGAACGTCCCGCAAAAGTTCAGTCACGTCAATCACGTCGTCGACTGCCGCTGACTTGTCAAACTCCTCGTCGAATTCGTGAACTTGCTCGCCCGTCGATTCCGTCAAGCATCTGTCGCAGATAAAATTTTTTTCGCAGTGAATCTGTCCGCGAACGACGAAACATCTGCCAACGTCCTCGACCTCGCCGAAAATTTTCACGTCGCCGACAAAACCGTCGCCCGAAAAATCTTCGCCGAAAAGTTTTTCAGCCGTCGCGCTGAACTCGAAAGGAGCATTGCTGCCCCTTGCCGTTTGCACTTTCGGCATTTTACAACACCGCCTTTTTCGTGTCAAGGAAACTTTTTCGCAAGCCTCAAGCCTCAACGTCGCTCAATCGCCCGTGAAATTCATCGGTCTTAATGAAAAAAAAATTAATGCGCAATTCATCTCGTCGCCTAAGCCGAAGAATCCTTGCGCAAACGTTGCCGAATTTTTTAGCTTGAATTTTTGTCTCACGCCGCATTATCCTCTTTCAGAACGTATCTCATGTACATCGGAATTTTCTCGATTGTCTTATCCAGTCGCGGATTCTTGCGCCAAAGGTTGTACTTGTGCAGCTCCGATTCGGATCGCCCGCTCCTGAAAAATTGGTACACGCCCTTTGAAAAATCTTGCGTGAAAAGGTAGTAGCGTTTGCCGTTGGAAATTAGGTAGAAATGTAGTTTCTCGTTGAGCTTGTTGACCAGGATTTTGTTCTTCATAAAATTTCACTCCCTGAAAGATTGCTGAAGGTTTTTGCCTCGCTACTATTCTAATCGAAAATTTTTGGCTTGTCCATAAGCTGAACGAAAAACTTATGAAAAAATAATGATTCTCTAATCGAACGCTAAGCAGTTGACGCGGGCAATGCTCGGCGTTAAAATTTTTTGCAACGATTGATAGGAGTGATTTTGCTTTGCCGATATACAATGCGCGAATTTTGGAAATTGATGCGGCGGAAACTCGTCGTTATGCGGGCTTGCGAAAGGCTCAAGATTTTGCGGAGAAAAATATTCGTGACGCGTGCGAAGAAGCTTTGCTGTTGTTGAATGTTCGCGGCGCATGGGAGATTTACGACTACGACAATCACATCGTCGCGAGCGAGCCGCCGATTGAAATTTTGGGCAAGTCCATTGTCAAACACCTTGACGGTTGCGAGAAAGTCATTTGCATGGCTGTGACGGTCGGAGCTGAAATTGAGCGGGAAGTTACACGCAAATTCGAGCGCGGCGAATATCTTGACTCGGTGCTTTTGGACGCGGCGGCTACTGCGGCAGTCGAGCAGGCGGCTGATTTAATGGAAAAAAATTTCGCGGCACGTTTTGCTAAAGACGGTTTCAAATTGCGTTGGCGATTCAGTCCCGGCTACGGCGATTGGAATTTGACAGAGCAAGCCAAACTTTTTAAAATCAGCGGCGCAGAACAAATCGGCTTAAATTTAACGTCGGCAATGATGTTGGAGCCTAGAAAGTCCGTCACGGCGATTATCGGGCTTGAAAAAATTTCAGCGCAAAAAAAATCGTCGCACGAGAAAAATTGTGCGGACTGTGATAAATTTGATTGTCCGATGAGGAAATAATTCATGACGCTAAAGACGGTTTCAAATCTTTTTAAAATCAGCGGCGCAGAACAAATCGGCTTAAATTTAACGTCGGCAATGATGTTGGAGCCTAGAAAGTCCGTCACGGCGATTATCGGGCTTGAAAAAATTTC
>CAMNPA010000143.1 GCA_946547205.1 uncultured Selenomonadales bacterium
TTCGGCTTGATGCGACTGCCGCGACTTGCCGACGAGACCATTGACCTTGAGCAAGTCAAACAGATGGTCGATTTGTTCCTGTCGAAAGGTTTCACGTACTTTGACACGGCTTGGGCTTATCCCGGCTCCGAAGACGCGATTCGTCAAGCTCTGGTCGAACGTTATCCGCGCGAGAAATTTCAACTTGCAACCAAAAACGCCGCGTGGATCAACTGCAAAACTCGTGAGGACGCCATTGCACAATTCGAGACTTCGCTCCGTCAAACCGGCGCAGGTTATTTTGATTTTTATCTGCTGCACAATCTCGGCGAGACGCGCACGGAATTTTTTGAGCGTTTCAAGATGTGGGACTTTGTATTTGAGCAAAAGCGCGCCGGCAAGATTAAACACGTGGGATTTTCTTTCCATTCGACGCCCGAAGAGCTCGACGAGATTTTGACTAAACATCCCGAAGCCGAATTCGTTCAGCTGCAAATCAACTACGCGGACTGGGAAAATCCCGCCATTCAATCGCGCGGCTGTTATGAAGTCGCTCGCAAGCACGGCAAGCCCGTTATCATCATGGAGCCGATTAAAGGTGGGATGCTGGCTAATCCGCCCGAATCCGTCGCCAACGTCTTAAAAGCCGCAAATCCCGACGTGTCGCTTGCATCGTGGGCAATTCGTTTTGCCGCAAGTCTCGACGGCGTGATAACCGTTTTGTCCGGCATGTCGACGCTTGACCAGATGAAAGACAACGTCTCTTACATGGAAAATTTCAAACGGCTTGACGATTCGGAACGTGCGACGATTGAAGAAGCGCGAAAAGTTTTGGCGAAAATTCCGATTATCGCCTGCTCTGTTTGCAATTACTGCGCTCATGACGGCGTTTGTCCCGTCGGCGTCGGAATCAGCGGCTCGTTCACGGCGTTTAATGTGTTGACGCTTTACGGAGACAAAAAGTTTGCTGCCAATCAATATCGTTGGCTCGTCGAAATGCACGGCAAGAAATACGCCGGAAATTGTCTTCGTTGCGGAGCTTGTGAAAAAATTTGCCCGCAACACTTACCGATCAGAGCTAACCTTGTCAAAGTAGCTAAAGCTTTCGGAAAGTAAATCATTCGCGACGACTAAACAGTTCCTCGACGCTTATTTCAACACCGAGGATTTTTTTTATCGCTTCCATCTGCGCAGGATAAATTTCGCGCTTGCCTCTTACTTTTTCTGAAACAACTTGCAAAGTTAAGCCTAAATACTCCGCCAATTTTGAAAAAGTGATTTGTCGTTTAGCTAATTCTGCCGTCAAATTCGGGTAAACACTGCACTGAGCAATAAATCTGTTTCCGCGTGCACTTGCTGCTGCCGACTGTCGAGCGCGTTGTTCAGAAGTTAGCTTTTTTCCTTTGTGTGAGGCTGACATTTTAGCTAGCGTTTCGGCAGAATGTTTACGACCTGTACTCGTTAAGACAATTTTTGCTCTTGTTTCGGACGAAGGATTTTGATTAGCGACAGAAATTTTTGCACGTGTTTTATCGGAAACAAGATGCCCTTTTAATCTTTCAGATCGTGCAGCACATGCTTCGGGATGTTCTTGAAAAAATTTTTTTTGAGCCACAGACATGTTTGCGCGTGTCTCAGGAGACGCCTTCCATCCGCCAGTTCCTTCGCCGCCGTCAGTGAAATTGTAACCGTTCGGGTGTTTGCAGTTGAAATGCGCAATCCAAAAAATTTCGCGCTCATTGAGCTGTTCGGGCTTTGTGCATTCTTCGATGACTTCAACCGAAAAATTTTTCCTTCCGTATTTGCGAATCGCATTGCCGAGATGAGTTTTCGCCTTTGCGTGTTCGATGAAACGTTCTTTGAGTGTTCGCGACGTTTGACCGACGTAACTTTTGCCGTTGATGAGATTCGTGATTTTGTAAATGACACCGTACATAATTGCTCCGCCTTTCGTTTGACACTGCGGCCGGAGCGTGTTAGAATTTCGCACATGAAAAGGCTCTGCGCCGCTAGGTTGACTTTAAGCAGTTCAATCTTAGCACACGCGGAGCTTTTTCGCAATGGAAACGATTTGAATCGACGCGGATTTAATTTGCCGCTCAATGCCGATTGTGTTAAGATAACGGAAAATTTTTAGGAGAGTGATAGCATGGGAATGACAATGAGCGAAAAAATTCTCGCACGCCACGCGGGACTTGACGCCGTTCAAGCCGGGCAGCTCGTCATTTGCGATTTGGATTTGGTTATGGCTAACGACGTGACCGGGCCGCCGTCAATCAAGGAGTTTGAAAAAATCGGACGACCTGTTTTCGACGCAAACAAAATCGCGCTGATACCCGACCACTTTCAGCCGGCGAAGGACATCAAGAGCGCAGACCTTGCCAAAATCATGCGCGACTTTGCACGGAAAAATAAAATCAAGTATTACTTTGAGCAGGGACGCGTCGGCATTGAACATGTTATCTTGCCCGAATTCGGAATCGTCGCACCGGGCATGTTGATTATCGGCGCGGACAGTCACACTTGCACTTACGGCGCAGTCAACGCGTTTTCGACGGGCGTCGGCACAACGGATTTGGCTGTCGGGCTCGCGACCGGTAAAGCGTGGTTTAAAGTTCCCGAAGCGATTAACGTTCACTTGACGGGCGAAAAACCGAAAAACATTTGCGGCAAGGACGTTATCTTGACGTTGATTGGCAAAATCGGCGTCGACGGTGCGTTGTATAAAGCTCTCGAATTCACGGGCGAAGGTGTTTACGAACTTTCAATGACCGACCGTTTGACGATCTCGAACATGGCGATTGAAGCCGGCGCGAAAGCAGGAGTCTTCCCGTTTGATGAGCGAACGAAATTTTACGTTGCCAACCGCGCGAAGAAACCGTTTGCGCCTGTCACTGCCGATGACGACGCCAAATATTGCTCAACCGTCGAAATTAACTTGAGCGAATTGAAACCTGTCGTCGCATTGCCGCATTTGCCCGAAAACGTTAAGCCTGTCGACGAGCTCGGCGAAATCAAAATCAATCAAGTCGTTATCGGCTCGTGCACGAACGGACGCCTTGAAGATTTGGGAATCGCGGCGGGCATTCTGCGCGGACGGAAAGTTCATCCCGATGTTCGCTGCATAATCATTCCCGGCAGTCAAGAGATTTACAAAGAGGCTGTGCATTGTCATTGGATTGACATTTTCATTGACGCGGGCTGTGTCGTGAGCTGTCCGACGTGCGGGCCGTGTTTAGGCGGTTACATGGGCATTTTGAGCGCGGGCGAACGTTGCGTTTCGACGACCAACAGAAATTTCCGCGGGCGCATGGGACACGTTGACAGCGAAGTTTATTTGGCAAGTCCTTTCGTTGCGGCGGCAAGTGCTGTTCTCGGTAAAATTGCGACTCCGGAAGAGGTGCTTTAAATGGAAATTGAAGGCAAAGTTTGGCGTTACGGCGACAACATCGACACCGACGTTATAATTCCCGCGCGCTATCTGAACACGTTTGATCCCGCTGAATTGGCTAAGCATTGCATGGTTGACATCGACGAGACTTTTGCGGCGAACGTCAAAGCCGGCGACATCATGGTTGGCGGAAAAAATTTCGGTTGCGGCTCCAGTCGTGAACATGCTCCGGTTGCAATCAAGGCGTCTGGAATTCCCGTAGTTATCGCGGCGAGTTTCGCGAGAATTTTTTATCGCAACGGAATCAATATCGGCTTGCCGCTCCTTGAAATTGGCGACGACGTTGAGAAAATTTCTGCCGACGACGTTTTGAAAATCGACACGTCCACCGGCACGATTGAAAACGTCACGACGGGCGACACTTTTCACGCGCACCCGTTGCCCGGTTTCGTACAGGAAATTGCCAACGCGGGCGGACTCATCAACTACATCAAGAGCAAAAATTAAATTAAGCCGTTTAAAATTTCTTGACCGCCGTTTTTCAGCAGACGAGCGGCAATTTTTTTGCCGACGTGAATTTTTTCAAGCGAAGTGCTAACCGAATCACGGACGACGCGTTGACCGTCAATTGAGGCGATTAATGCGTTGACGACCATTTGACCGCCGACAATTCGCGCGAAGACTCCGACGGGAATTTGACAGCTGCCGCCGACTTCCGATAAAAATTCGCGTTCGACAGCAATAGCCGCGCAAGTTTCAGCGTCGTTGAGCACTTGCACGAGTGAAAAAATTTTTTCGTCGTCGTCGCGAATTTCAATCGCCAATGCTCCTTGACCCGCCGCAGGAATTATTTGCGTCATAAGTTCGCCGATTCGTGACGAATAGCCCAAACGTTCCAATCCCGCCGCCGCCAAAATTATCGCGTCGAATTCTCCGAAGTCCAATTTTCTAAGCCTTGTCTCCACATTCCCGCGCAGATTTTTTATCAGCAAGTCCGGGCGCAAATTCAGCACTTGAGCCGCACGACGCAAGCTTGACGTTCCGACGACTGCTCCCGACGGCAAATCGTTGAACGACGAAAATTTATTGCTCACGAACGCATCGAACGGTTGCGCACGCCGAGTTATCGCCGCAATTTGAAATCCTGCCGGCAATTCCGTTGGAACGTCTTTCAAGCTGTGAACTGCCAAATCAATCGCGCCGCGTGCCATTTGAAGTTCAAGCTCCTTTGTGAACAGACCTTTGCCGCCGATTTTCGCAAGCGGTGCGTCCAAAATTTTGTCG
>CAMNPA010000144.1 GCA_946547205.1 uncultured Selenomonadales bacterium
GAGAGTTATCTTGAGCGATTCGGCGGACGGCTGAAAATTATCACCTTGCCCGAAAATACCGGCACCGGTGCCATTCCGCGAAACGTCGGGCTTGAACATGCTCGCGGCGAATACGTTTATTTCGTGGACAACGACGACCTGCTGATTGATAACGCGCTTGAAATTTTGTACGATTTTGCGAAGGAATACGATGCCGACGTCGTTTACATGGAAAAATTTTTTCTGTGCGATGAAGAGCCCGTGCCGTCCGATTTAAATCCCGTGGAGTTGATGCCGGTTTTAACGGAAGAGGAAATTTTGATTGAGAGCGACGATGTTGCCGAGCGCGTGAAAAAATTTGTGGAAAAACATTTCTTTTGCTCGCCGTGGTCAAAATTTTTGCGTCGACAACTTCTGATTGACAACAACATCACTCTGACGCGAATGAAAATCGCCGACGACATCCTTTGGACGTTCAAAATCGTTTGCTTCGCGAAAAAAATCTTGCGCATTCCCGCACAGATTTACGTTCACCGCAGCAATAAATTGTCCATATCGCGGCGCACTCGCATTCCCGAAAAACGTATTGAACTTTATGCAAGTCCGATGATTATCGCCGTGGAAATGTTTGAAGAATTCATGAGCGGCATAGATCTTTTCGCGCGCAATCCCGATTTGCGGCTGCAAGTGCTGATGTTTTTCTTGCAAATTTTATTCGACGACATAGAAAACGATTTAAAGAGCTTGATGCCCGCGCAGGTTTATGAAATTTTTTTGCGAGAGTTCGCGGCGGCAGGAAGTTCGCATCCCGCGCTGATAAGTTGTCTTATCGTCATGATGAACATTCACTATCAAACGCTTAAGGAACGAGAAAAATCATGAACAAAAATTTTTCGCCGAAAGTCTCCGTGATTATTCCGCTGTTTAATGCCGAAAAATATTTCGCCGTATGTTTGGAGTCGTTGGCGATTCAAACGATGACGGACTTTGAAGTTATCGTCGTGGACGACTGCTCAACCGATTCAAGCCTTGCCATTGCCGAGAGTTATATTGAACGATTCGGCGGACGGCTGAAAATTATCACCTTGCCGCAAAACACCGGCAATCCTGCCATTCCGCGAAACGTCGGGCTTGAACAGGCTCGCGGCGAATACGTTTACTTCATCGACAACGACGACCTGCTGATTGACAACGCGCTGGAAATTCTTTGCGACTTTGCGACGAAATACGCGGCTGATGTCGTTTACGTCGATCAAATGTTCACTTGCGGCGAAGAGCCAATCCCGCAAAGAATTGACAGGCGGCTGTTGGACGAAGTTTTGACCGTGGAAGTGCCGACGCTCGACACAGACGAAATTTCCGGGCGCGTCGAAAAAATTTTCAGCACATATTACAAGTGGCCGCCGTGGTCAAAATTTTTGCGTCGCGATTTTCTAATCGACAACGATATAAAATTCCCGCGCGTTCAAATTGCCGAGGACAGTCATTGGACGTTCAAAATCGTTTGTCTCGCGAAAAAAATCTTGCGCGTGCCGACGCCGGTCTACATTTGGCGCATGGTCAAATCTTCCGTGACGCGGCGCAAACGTTCGCCCGAAAGTGAATTGATTTTGTGGCTGAATCCGCTCATCGTCGCACTGGACGACCTGGACAAATTCCTGCGCGGACTCGAATATTTCCGACAAAATCCCGCCGTTCGCTTGAAAGTTTTAAATCTCTTCACGGGCTTTCAGCTGTATAAAATGTCGACGGCTTTGAACGCATTGACGCCGCCTGAAGTCTACGAAATACTTTTGCGCGAATTCTCGAAGGCAAATTTGACGCCCGCACTTAACGCTTGCTTGATTGCGAACATTATCTATCGAAACGAGCTGATTTGATGAAAGTCTCCGTGATTATTCCGCTGTTCAACGCCGAAAAATATTTGCCCGCGTGTTTGAAAAGTTTGCTGCTTCAAACGTTCGCGGACTTTGAACGCATTGACGCCGCCTGAAGTCTACGAAATACTTTTGCGCGAATTCTCGAAGGCAAATTTGACGCCCGCACTTAACGCTTGCTTGATTGCGAACATTATCTATCGAAACGAGCTGATTTGATGAAAGTCTCCGTGATTATTCCGCTGTTCAACGCCGAAAAATATTTGCCCGCGTGTTTGAAAAGTTTGCTGCTTCAAACGTTCACGGACTTTGAAGTTATCGTCGTTGATGATTGCTCGACCGACAACAGCTGTGCCGTTGCCGAAAATTTTCTGTCGCAATTCAACGGACGGCTTAAAGTCATTGGTCTGCCGAAAAATACCGGCTCCGGTGCAGTTCCTCGCAATGAAGGTTTGAAATTTTCTCGCGGCGAATACGTTTTCTTCATGGACAGCGACGACATGCTTGTTCCCGACGCGTTGGCAAAACTTTACGTTGCGGCGAAAAATTTTCGGGCTGACGTCGTGCACATGAATCACGGTTTCATTTGCAGCGAAGATTTGAATCCCGAAAAGACGATTCTCGCCAATTGGGACAAAGTTTCGCCGACAACCGACACTCCGACGCTTGAGACGGCTGATTTTGTTGAACGTATGAAAAAAATGTTCGCGACCTCTTACGGTTGGGCACCGTGGATAAAATTTTTGCGGCGCGATTTTTTGATTGCCAACAACATAAAATTTCCCGAAATGCGCATTTCCGAGGACGTCGTTTGGACGATTGAGCTTGTCTGTCTCGCCGAACGCTGGCTGTTTTTTCCCGAACGGCTCTACACTTACCGCACGAGTAACAATTCAATGATGCGCTCTCGTCGTTCAGCTGAAGAAGAGATAAAATTTTGGCTCGATCCGCTCATCAAAGGCGTTGACTTTCTCGACAAGTTCTTGAGCGATTTAAAATTTTTTGCGCAGAATCCGAATTATCGCTTTGACGTTACGAATTTTTTTGTTAAAATGCAACTGTCGGCGATGCTTGACGCGATGAACGAATTGAGCACCGACGAGCTGTACAAAATTTTTTACCGCGAATTTTCAAAGGACGGCACCAAGCACGCCGCGCTAATCGCACATTTGATGATCTACATGAATTTTTATCGCAACAAGTCTCTTTGACGGAGGTGAGACTATGGAGCTGGGCAAGGGACAGAAAATCCCGCTCAACGAAAATTTTTTGACGTTTAAATTTGAACGACCCGATTCCGCGCTTGAAATTGACACGGCGGCATTTTTGACGGACGGACGCGGAAAAGTTGCCGGCGACGAAGATTTTGTTTTCTACGGCAACGCGCACCACAATTCCGGAGCCGTCACGCTTAACGATGATTCCGTTGAAATTGACCTGTCGAGAATTCCTCGGCATGTCGAGAAAATTTCTTTGACCGCCACGATTTACGACGCCGATAAACGCCGACAAAACTTCAGCATGATTCGCAACGCACGCTTGAAAATTTTCGGCTCGCGCGGTGAAATTGCGACGTTCCCGCTGGAAAATTTTTCTGTCGAGACGGCGATTGTCCTCGGTGAAGTTTACCGTTATAAAGGCGCGTGGAAATTCAATGCGACGGGCGCGGGATTCAGCGGCGGACTTGCGGCACTTTGCAACGATTTCGGCATTGAAGTCAACGACATTGCTCCGACGCCTTCGCCTGAACCTGAACGACCGAAAATTGACACTCGCCGCGAACGTCCGCGCAACAATCGTCGTGAAAATTCTCCGTCCAATTTAAAGAGCAGCGGTATCAACATGGGACGCGCCAATTTTCGCAACGATGATATTCCTCGCGAAGAAACTCCGCCGCCGAAAAAAGTTGAGTTGCGCAAGGGACAAAAGGTCAGTCTCGTCAAAAAAGGCAACACTCTTGGCGAAATCGTCATCAATCTGAATTGGAGTCAGCCCGCGCAGAAAACCGGTTTCTTCAGCAGATTTTTGAATCGCGGAATTGATTTGGACTTGGCTTGTCTTTACGAACTTAAAGACGGAACTTCTTACGCCGTTCAAGCTCTCGGCAATCATTTCGGTTCGCTGAATTATCCGCCGTACATTGCACTTGACGGCGACGACAGGACAGGTGCGGTTGCTGCAGGCGAGACTATTCGCGTCAACGGCAAATTCGCGGACAAGATTCGGCGCATTTTGATTTACACGTTTATTTATGAAGGCGCGGCGAATTGGGAAGAGGCAAAAGGCGTCGTGACCGTGAATTGTCCCGGCAGTCCCGAATTGATTGTTCGCATGGACGAATACGGCTCCGATAAACACACCTGCGCTATCGCACTGCTTGAGAACGTCGGCGGAACATTCAGCGTGGAAAAAATCGTTGAGTTCTTTGACGACGCCGAGCATATGGATCGCGCATTTGATTGGGGACTTAGTTGGGGCATCGGATTCAAATAATGCGTAATGCGCATACGTGGTGCGTAATGATAAAAATTTTTAAGGAGGATTCACAATGGCTATCAGTTTGCAAAAAGGTCAGAAAGTTGACTTGACGAAGGGCAATCCAAGCTTGAAACATCTTTTAATCGGTCTCGGCTGGGATGTCAACAAATACGACGGCGGCTTTGACTTCGACCTCGACGCGGCGGCATTTTTACTCGGTGCCAACGGCAAAGTCAACAGCGACGACGATTTTGTCTT
>CAMNPA010000145.1 GCA_946547205.1 uncultured Selenomonadales bacterium
GCGACAAGAATCGAGAGTCCCAACAAAATATGTCCGATGCCGGGAATTATAAGCGTTGCGGGCAACACGTGCAGATAAACAAACGCTCCGCCGATAAAAGTTCCGCCGCCTGCGGCAAGACTCGTTATAACGTTCATAAAATTAAATTGAGCTTGAACGGCGGTGTCACCGGAAAATTGAAATCTGACTATTCTCAAATCATTTCCCATTGAACCGGTTAAATCCGGCGGTAAGGGATTTATACCGGGCAGGAAGTCATTGTTCTCACTCGACGATAAGTCTTGCCAAATTTGTTGCAATTTTTCTTGAGTGATCAAGACATTTTTGCGAACAAAGTCTCTGTAAGTGTCGCTTGCCTCCAAAGTTTCCGACCATTTTTTGGCTTTTGTGCCGGCGATCAATTTATAACAGTTGGAGAGGATATTATTACATCTTTCTTGAATTTCGTTTTGAGGAGAAATGTCAAAGAAATTCGCGATTATTTCGCCGAAAGGCATGCGTTGTATCAACAGCTGTTTAACCATTGACTTTATATTGTCCATGAGCCCGGTCGAATCAAATATCTGCGGTGCGGCGACATCAGCCACTTCTTCAACCGAACCGAGAAAGACGGTGTCGTAGTAGTCTCTTGCCAAAACTTCATCGATGCGGTCGGTGAAATTTTCCGTCAAAATTTTTTCGACTTGTGCTGAGAACTCTTCAAGAATTTTTTTCGCTTGTTCGTATTGCGCCTTTATGGTGGCAAGGTCGCGGTCGGCGGCATCTTCGCGTTGTTGCAAAGTTTTTTCAACGTTTTCAAGTGCCTTGCGAACGGGACGGGCTCCCAAATCCAACAAAACTCCTGCGGCGCGATTGTTGAGTATGTGCGACCGCAAGCCGAAAATCATTTCATCCCAGCGGCTGACTGCACGTATCTCTTGAAAAATTTCGTTGCCGGGAATCAAGGTTGCCTCTTGAACTTTAAGTGCCAAATTTAAATTGTTTATCCCCAACAAGACTTGTTTCGTAGTATCTCTCCATGCGTCTTCCACAGAGATATTTCCGGCATCGGAATCCGTTTGATTTTCCTCCTGCCGTTGCTCTGCGTCTTCCAAAAGACCGCGCTTGGACAAATCGTCGAGCGTCCCGCGAGCAATCATATCGCCTTGAAAGGCGTGCATGGCAAGATAAGCGTTGTAGTAGAGAAAATTTTTGTGATGCGGCGCGGTGTAACCTTCCTGTATCAAGACGTCGCAAATATCTTTTTCAATACCGACCTTTCTGATGTTTTGCGGAGTTCTGTCTTTAAAGTTCAGCACAAAAACGACTTTGTCGGACAAACCGGCTTTGCGCAAAGTCTTTAATTGGTTGCGTTCTTCGTCGGTAAACGTTCTTTCGCCGTTGAGCACGAAAACTATAATCGCCGATGCTTGAGCCGCGTCGAGGGCACGCATTGTGTCGCGCAGATTCGCCATGGTGCCGGGCGCGTCCGTAACAGCCGTGCCGGTTTTCTTCATGAAATCGGATTTGACGGGAACCATTATACTGTTAACAAAGACATGCAAACTTTCTTCCGCCGAGAATTGCGACACGGTTTTATCAAAGCCGTTCTTGAGCAGCTTACTCCATTTTGTCTCCCAGCCGTCTGCTTTCAAAAATGCCTGCATGCCCGCAATTGTCGAGAATTCTCCCGCCAACAATTTTTGGTGAGCGTCGCAACCGTAAAACGCCAAAATCAGAATAGCTTCGCGCAAAGTCGCAAGATTGGAAGTGGGATAATTTCCGGGTGCCTGCTGATAGAGTTCAATTTCCGATTCGATTGCCGCCATGAGAGCGGATTTGTCAGCCTGTTTGTCCAAATCATACGAATTGGGATCCGTGTCCTGCAAATGTCCGCCTGCCGCGTCGATAATGCACTGAACGAGGTCTTGCTTGGAGTAAAGCTTAATTTTAACGGGCGTCGTGCGCACGCCGTCGACTTCCACATCTTGAACATTGTCGTCGTTGTAGATCGTGACGGAAACGGTGCTTGTGCGAAGTCCGCCGCCGCCTTTTGCGCAAGGAGTGATTTCGCGACCGTCCGCCATTGCCGCCGTCGTAGTGGATTTGCCCGACTGTATTTTGGCGAACAGTGCTATCGGAAAAACATTGTTCTTAAGGATTGACAACGAATAGCGAATTTCTTCCGGTGCTCTGCCGACGTAATTTTTGAAGTCAGCGTCCTGCGCCAATTCCGTGACGTATTGTTCAGCCTTCGCAGTCAAACCCGTCAGCTTTTGGCGATATTCGTCGAATTGTTTTGCGTCCGCCATAAAACATTCCTCCAAAAAAAATTTTTGAATCAATGAACATCTGCAGCAGACTATAACAAAGTACACCCCTCCCCCATGTCAAATATTTTTTTCAAATGAAAGTTGTTGCGTGAAGGCGGCTTTTGCTTTACAATGACAGAAAAATTTTGCGAAGGGAGAATTTTTATGTTGCACACTCTTCAAAACGACGTTCTCAAAATTTCGGCGGCGGATCGCGGCGCGGAGTTAAAATCGATAACCGACGGCGACGGCACGCAATATCTTTTCGACGGCAACCCGATTTGGTGGAAATATTCTTCGCCGATTCTCTTTCCGATTGTCGGAAAAGTTTGCGGCGGAAAATATCGCGTCGACGGCAAGGAATATTCTCTGCCGCAACACGGTTTCGCCCGCACGAGTGATTTTTGGCTCGTTGACGCTTCCAACGACACTTTGACATTCGCACTCGAATCAAATGCCGCAACTCTTGCCGTCTATCCTTACAAGTTCCGCCTGGAAATTTCTTACAAGCTCATCGGCAACGAAGTCAAATACATTTGGCGCGTCATCAACGCCGACGACAAGGAAATTTACTTTTCAATCGGTGCGCACCCGGCGATCAGTTGTCCGATTGCTTATCGCGAAAATTTCACCGACTGCTATTTGAAGTTCAATCGCGCGGAAAAATCTTCACGCATTCCGCTCGCCGCAAGCGGTCAACTTTCTCACGACAGAATTCCGACGCTTGACGGCACCGAACTCGATTTGAATTACGATCTGTTCAAAGGCGACGCTCTTGTCTTCGACGACTTGAAGTCCGACGAAATTTCCGTTTGCTCGCGCAAAAATCCCAAGACGTTGACGATTCGCGCGAAAGGTTTTCCGTATTGGGGCATTTGGACGCCCGCGCAAGGTGGCGCACCGTTTATCTGCATTGAACCTTGGCACGGTCACGCAGATTACGAAGACTTCACCGGCGAACTCAAAGACAAGGAAGGCATTCACAAGCTCGCGGTCGGCGAAACGTTCAACACTGAAATTTCGTTCATCATCGGCTGAAGTTTAATTGCTCTTCGCCCCAAGCACATAAACCGTCAAGCAACGGTATCAACGATTTGCCGCGTTCAGTCAAAGAGTACTCAACTTTCAGCGGAAGTTGGTCGTACTCTTTTCTTTTTACCAAACCGTCTGCCACAAGTTCCTTGAGCGTGCTTTCAAGCATTTTAAAAGAAATTTTACCGAGGTAACGTCTCATTTCGCTGAATCGCACAACGCCGAACTCCATTAACGTATAAAGCACGCGCATTTTGTACTTGCCTTTAATGAGTTTGAGCGTGTAAAACAATCCTGTATCCTCAAAGCTTTCGTCTCCGATACAACGTTCCATATCTAATCTCCTTTAACTAAAAAGTGCATACTGTTCAAGAAAAATTTTTCTGATATTATATCACCGAGCGCAAGCAAATTAGGAGAGTGAATCTTATGAGCAGAAAAATTATCATTTTGAACGGCAGTCCGCGACTTAAAGGCAACACTTCAGCCCTTGTCAACGAATTTGCACGCGGCGCACGCGAACTCGGTTGCGAAGTCGAAATTTTTAACCTCGACAAGATGAACATTCACGGCTGCAAAGGTTGTTTCGGCGGCGGAAAAAATTTTGAGCACCCTTGCGTTCAGCGCGACGATATGGAAAAAATTTATCCCGCGTATCGTGCCGCTGACGTCGTAGTTTTGGCGACTCCGCTCTATTACTGGAATTTCAGCGGACAACTTCGCACGGCGTTTGACAGACTTTTTGCCGTTGCCGAATGTGACTCCAATTATCGCAACCCGAAGAAAGAATCTGTGCTTTTGATGGCGGCTGAAGGTTACGGTTTCGACGACGCGCTGAATTATTATCAAAATCTGATGAAACACCTCGGCTGGACGGAACGCGGACACGTTTTGGCAGGCGGCGTGATGAAAGTTGGAGACATCAACGGACACAGTGAATTGAATGACGCTTACGAACTCGGCAAATCTGTCGCGCAGGGCAATTCGCTTTGAAGAGAACTCGCGGCGACGTTTGAACGCTGCAAATTTTTAATCGGCTACGGTTTTAATTCCGTGCGACGAAAATTTTTCTGATACGCGCGTTAATCAAATGCCTCAACAAAAAAACTCCCGCAAGATTTTTCCTGCGGGGCAACGTGACGTTGCATCCAATGTGTATGCTTTGAAACCGTTCAACAAAAAAATCCCGCAAGATTTTTCCTGCGGGGCAACGTGACGTTGCATCCAATGTGTATGCTT
>CAMNPA010000146.1 GCA_946547205.1 uncultured Selenomonadales bacterium
TTTCTTTTTGCTACTTTTTCTTTGACGCCGACAAAGAAAAAGTAGATCCTATAAATCAAAAGAAATTTACACGCCGAATGCAATTTACCAACAGCTCCTAATCGCTGACCAATTTCCTTGCGCCGACAAATCGCGGTTTCCAATACTCATTGTCCAAGCTGTCAATCCTCACGCCGCGACTTGATGACGCATGAAGAAATTTTCCGTTGCCGACGTAAATGCCGCAGTGTGAAACGCCTTCCGTGTACGTCGTGAAGAAAACCAGATCGCCCGCCGAAAGTTGACTAATCTTAGCCTCACGACCGAGATTGTACTGCTCATCGGCAAGTCGCGGAATTGTCACGCCGTGCATTTTGAAAACGTATTGAATCAAGCCGGAGCAGTCAAAGCCGCTTGGAGTAGTGCCGCCGAAAACGTAAGGGACGCCCATGAAAGTCTGCGCCGTCGCGACAATCGCATTGCCCTGTTCGCCGCTGATGAAACTTTTCCCGAACGGTGCGCTTGTCAAATTGTCCGTGACTTTCGGAGCAGGATTCGGAGCGAGTTTCACGGGCGGCAGTACCAGTCCTTTTTTATCTTTAGCCTTTCGCAGAGCACGCCACGTGACATTCGTGACGACGCCGGTGACAGTGATTTTGTTGTCGCGTTGAAATGCGGAAACTGCGCGTTCAGTTTCGGCACCATAAACGCCGTCAAGCTCTGTGATGTTGTAACCGACAAGGAAAAGTTTTTTCTGCAGGATAAGAACGTCGTTGCCGCGAGAGTTTTTCGACAGCGTGGGCGAGGCATGTGCCGTCGGACTCATAAGCGTCAGTGCAATGACGACGATCGCTAAAAATTCAAACTTCATCGCATCGACCTCCAAAGGTGCAATGCGTAATGTCTGTTATTATCCCCTCCTTAAAGCTCAAAGCTTACGGCTCAAAGCTGCCATTGCGCATTGCTAAATGAATTTGAACGAAAACTTTCGTCGCGGCTTAAGGTAGCCGGTCAAAAAAATTTCCTCGTCGAGAATGCGCGCCGCAATGTTGACACGCCCGTCGGCAGGCAACACATCCTGAACTATTTGAACTTCGCCGGCGTACCGTCCGAAGTTTTCGTTGTCAATCGTCACGTCGCCGAAAGTCCGTTCAATCTCCAGCGAATCAGGCGGAATTGTCCCGCCGATCTCTTTAAGATATTGACGACCTTCAACGGCGCGGATTACAGATTTTGCGACATCTGCGCGGCGAGTGAATTTGCGGCTCAAAATTTCGGCAACAGTCAAATCGTTGCTCAAAAGTCGTGCGCGGAAGACAAGTTCGTCGTCTTGAATCGCCGCAACCGCCTGCAACTCGTCCTGTGTAGGTTGACCGTCGCCGATGATGATAAAATCGGTGCCGAGTGCCGCCAAAAATCGCGCAGATAAATCGGTAGAAAAATTTCTGCAGTCTTCAAGCGTCGGAAGTCCCGCACGCAACGGAAGTCGACGTTTGCCGTCTTGACTTGGCACGAACGCTCCGACAGAAATTCCGAAGTCGTGAAGAATTCGATTCTGGTTGTCGAAAAAATACGTGTCGAGTCCCGTGCAAGGGTGCGGATAAAAATTGTGGAGCGCGGAAATATTTTTGAAGTTCGCTTCAAGCTCAAGCAGCTTGTCGAGAAATTCTTCGGTGATTGTCGACGCGTTGAGCTGAATCTTGCGCTTGTGACTGAACTCGGCAACTTGTTCAACTGTGAAGCCGTCGTCAAGCCGCAACGTCAAGCCTTCAACGTCGTATTGCTCAAAATTTTCCGCGTTCACGTCCAAAATAATTTCAAAGCCATTCGCAACGGCTGTCGCTAAAATATCCGCGAAGTCGTATTGAAAAGTTTCCGTGTCCACAGCTTCGGGTATCTGCGCGGACGTGAACAATTTCTTAAAGCCGAGAGCCGCCGCCTGCTCAATCAACGAAAGATTTTCTTCAATGTCGTAGTCAAGCCCGGCGTAAATCGATATACCATTTTGCATAAGACAATCTCCTTCATGCGCGAAAAATTTTATTCAAGTCGAATCGTTAAGTTAATGTGTCACGGAGCTTGTCGTCGGTTGCCTGCAGCAGACCGCAAAGAAACTCCGTTTGAATCGAATCCGTTCTGCATAAGACAATCCTCTAAAAAAATTTTTATTCACGGTCAAGCATCGATTTAATCCTGTTGAGACGGTCGCGAAGTTTATCATTGGTCGCCTGCACGCAAATCATCAAGTTGCCGCGAACTTTGCCGCCGTCGTCGTCGTGATGTCGAGCGAAAAATTTTTATTCGCGGTCAAGCATTGAGTTAATCCTGTTGAGACGGTCGCGAAGTTTATCGTTGGTCGCCTGTACGCAAATCATCAAGTTGCCGCGAACTTTGCCGATTTTAATCATTGCCGCCGTCGTCAACATGTTGAGCACCATCTTAGTTGCAGTACCGGCTTTCATGCGCGTTGAGCCCGTCAAAGCCTCTGCACCGGTCACAGGCGTTATCGCGATGTCTACAATTTTTGCAAGCGCGGAATTTTCAACGCAGGACACGCCGACAGTTATCGCGCCGAGATTTTTGGCAAAGTCAATGCCGCCCAAAACGTAAGGCGTTCTTCCCGATGCAGTGATACCGACGAGCACATCAGCCGCGCAGAAATTTTTTTCGGTCAAGTCGCGTCCGGCAAGTTGTCGATTGTCTTCCGCACCTTCAACGGCACGAATCAACGCACCTTCACCGCCGGCAATAAGACCTTGAACCATTTCATACGGCACGCCAAAAGTCGGCGGGCATTCGGACGCGTCAAGCACACCCAATCGCCCGGAAGTCCCTGCGCCGATATAAAACAACCGTCCGCCGCGAGTGAAACTTTCAGCGATAACGTCGACGGCGCGAGCAATTTCGGGCAAGACGCGTTCGACAGCTGCGGCAATTTTTTTATCCTCGTCGTTGATGAGCTTAAGCATTTCAAGCGTGGTGCATTCGTCAATGTGAGCCGTCGCAGGATTTATTTTCTCCGTCGTCAGCTCCGAAAAGTTATCGTTCATTTTGCCACCTCAAGGGATAAAAATCTGCGCGAGAAATTTTCAGCGATAATAACGTCGACAGCGCGAGCAGTTTTAAGCGTGGTGCATTCGTCGATTTGAGCCGTCGCGGGATTTATTTTCTCCGTCGTCAGCTCCGAAAAATTATCGTTCATTTTGCCACCTCAAGGAATAAAAATCAAATCGGCGACTTCCGGGTTGCCTTCGGCGATGTCGACTTTAAAGCGATGAATCGGCGCAAAAATCGGAGCACCTTTCAAGCGCAACTTGAATCTCAAAAGCGTCTGCGAATTCGAGCCGACGACGGGAATTCTCGTCACGATAAAGCGGTTGGCGTCGTTATCGGCAAGCCCGTAGTCTTCGATGAATCCTGCGCGAAAATGCACTTCCTTTGAAGTTTCCTCGGCGTCGACGGTGTATTTGCCGTTGGGATAAGCAATGAACTTGGCGGGCTTTTTCAGTGCCCATTCAATCGCCTGTTTGGAGCCGTAAATTTCGCCCCAAAGTTTGTCGCCCTTAAGCGTCGTCAAATCTTTGTAGCTCATGGTGTGGCTTTCAATGTCGACGAATCCGCCGGCTTGAAGTGCGCGAGCTTGATCCCACGTCAAATAATCCGCCATGCCAACATGATCCGTGACAATGAAGACGGTCGCGCGGACGTTGTGCTTCTGCAGAATCGGAAAGACGTTGTTGTAAATATCGGCGTGCCCGTCGTCGAAGGTTATGACAATCGGCTTTGCCGGCAGAGTTTTGCCTTGCTCCCAAGCGTCGAGCAAATCATCGGGCGAAATGACGTGATAGCCGTCGTCGACAAGAAATTTAATCTGCGCGTCGAAGTCCGCCACGGTCAACGTCGTTGGATTTTTATCGGTGTCGCTCACTCGGTGATAAACCAGAATCGGCACGCCGTCCGCCGCACGTTCAAATAGCCAGAAGATAAATCCCGCCGCCGCTATCAGCAACACGAGAATTGCAAGCAAAAATTTTTTCATGAGACCGACACTCCTCACGAAGTCTTTCAGTAAAAATTCATGATAGTTGTTGGTAATATATATCAAGCGGCGTGCACTGTCAAGAAAATTTAACTTTGCGCCGGTGATAAAAAAAATCGGAGCACTGCAGAAATTTGCAATGTCCCGATAATTTTTCAGCGTGACGTTGATTAATTGTTGAAGATATTTTTCAGAGCTTGAATGTTCACGTCGCGATTGAGTTGCGCAAGGTAAGTCGTGAGCTTGATAGACTTCGGGCAGACCTCGACGCAGTTTTGACTGTTGCCGCAGCTGGTAATGCCGCCTTTTTCCATGAGCACGTTGAGACGTTTTGGCGCGTCGAATTTTCCGAGCGGGTGCAGATTGAAAAGATAAGCTTGCACAGTCGGCGCAGGGCCAATGAAGTCCGATTGCGGTCCGACGTTCGGACAAGCCTCTAAACAGCAACCGCACGTCATGCAGCGAGAAATTTCGTAAGCGGTCGTGGCGGTGTAGGGATTTTGAATCGGAGCTTCGCGATTTTCCCACGAGCCGTCAAGTTCAA
>CAMNPA010000147.1 GCA_946547205.1 uncultured Selenomonadales bacterium
CGTTAAATGGGGCGAAGAAAAATTCGTCATCAAATACGACCGCGACACGCAAATTATAATGCTCGACCGCGAAGGCATGAAACTCGGCGGCAAAGGCATTCGTCCTTTCAGCGACGGCAAAAATACTGACGTTAATATCGGCACTCGCAAATTCAAACTCTTCACGAATCAAGAGCTGAACTTCCGTCTGTTCGTCGACAATTCCGTTATCGAACTCTTCCTGCAGGACGGCGAAGAGGCTTGCAGTCTGCTCGTCTATCCGGAAGAAGACGTTGCGCCCGTGCTCGAAATTTCCGCCGACAAACCGATTCAGAGAATCACCGGCGAAGTCTGGCAGCTCGGCAAATTCAACTACAAATAAAATCTGACGCTCGAAAAAATTTTAACCGCCCGAAGATTTTCCTCGGACGGTTTTTTTGATCTACTTTCTTTTGCGTGCCCAAAAGAAAGTAGCAAAGAAAAGGGCACCTCGCAGGGGCGTGCCGGCAAACTTCGCGTCACGCTCAGTGGTGCCGGCGACCGCGCGTCCTTGCGCGGTCTTTATTTTTTCAGTGGTGGAACAATCTAATATGAGTGAAAGCCATTGCGATGTTGTATTTGTCGCAGGTGTCGATAACGTTGTCGTCGCGAATGGAGCCGCCTGTTTGCGCAATGAATTCGACGCCAGATTGATGAGCACGTTCGATGTTGTCGCCGAACGGGAAAAATGCATCGGATGCCAACGACACGCCGCGCAGATTTTTCAGCCAAGAAATTTTTTCATCGGCAGTGAACGGAGCAGGCTTGACGGTGAACAAATTCTGCCACGTGTCCTCAAAAGTTTCGCCGCCGAGATAAACGTCGATGGCATTGTCGCGGTCGGGACGCTTGACATTTTTCACGAACGGCAATTCCAAAACTTTCGGGCATTGGCGCAGGAACCAATAATCGGCTTTGTTTCCGGCAAGGCGTGTGCAATGAACGCGGCTCTGTTGACCGGCACCGATGCCAATCGCTTGACCGCCTTTCGCGTAGCAAACGGAATTCGATTGCGTGTATTTGAGAGTTATCAGCGCGGTTAAAAGGTCGCGGCGAGATTCGGGCGTGAAATTTTTATTGCGCGTCGGAATGTCGGTTAAACAGTCGTCGGAAATTTTAACGTCGTTGCGTCGCTGCTCGAACGTTACGCCGAAAATTTGTTTGCGTTCAAATTCGGGCGGCTCAAAGTTTGGATTCATCTTCAGCACGAGATAATTTCCGCCGCGTTTCGACTTCAAAATTTCCAGAGCTTTTGGCGAAAAACTCGGCGCGATAACTCCGTCGCTGACTTCACGTTTGAGATAAGCGGCAACAGTCTCGTCGCACTCGTCGGAAAGAATCGCGAAGTCGCCGTAAGAACTCATGCGATCTGCACCGCGTGCGCGAACGTAAGCATTTGCCTGCGCGGACAGCTCGACGTTCTCTGCGAAGTAAATTTTTTTCAACACGTCGTCAAGCGGCGCGGCTACGGCGGCACCTGCGGGACTGACATGTTTGAACGATGCGGCGGCGGGAAGATTTGTAGCCTCTCGAAGTTCGCGAACGAGTTGCCAACCGTTTAGCGCGTCCAAAAGATTGATGTAGCCCGGTCGTCCGTTGAGAACTTCAAACGGCAATTCGCCATCCGCGACAAAAACTTTCGCGGGCTTTTGATTCGGGTTGCAACCATATTTCAATTCCAATTCGTTCATCAAAATCACCTCGGCGGAAAAATTCTACGCCTTGCCGCTCAAACCCTGTGCAGAAAACTTTTGCTTGAAAAAATTTTTTGCGTCGAATATAATCATCACGGAATCAAAAACGCCCCGACCTTGTATCGGAGCGCGGGCGAGTCGATGTGTGGTGCGTCGACTCTCTCCAAGAATGAACGGGTTCCGCAAGAGTCTCCGCTAGGTCAGTTGCCGCACATTATTTCAGATACGACAGTAACGACAGAATGAACGATCCGGCAGACAACGCAAGGCTGATCCACTCGTACTTCGTCATGAGCGTCACCTCCCCTCTGTGAGGAGAGAGCCGACCATCGAGTCGCTTGCCAACGATTATAACACGTAATCAATCGTTGTAAAGCGATTATTTTTTTTGCGAACAATTCACTTTGTCACTAAACTTTTCGCGAGACGAACAGCTTCCACGCCGTCGCGAGCATAAGCATCTGCACCGGCACTGTCAGCATATTCTTGCGTCAACGCCGCGCCGCCGACCATCACTTTTGCCGAAGAGCCCGCCGCGTGAAGTTCAGCGATAACTTTATCGATTTGAATCATCGTCGTTGTCATTAAGGCGCAAAGTCCGACAATATCGGCGTCGTGTTCAATGGCAGCGCGAACAATTTCCGACGCGTCAACGTCCTTGCCGAGATCGACGAGTTTAAAGCCGCTGTTCGAGATTAACGCGCCGACGATATTTTTGCCCAGGTCGTGAACGTCGCCTTTGACAGTTGCGATAACAAAAGTTCCCTGCGTGGAAGTTTTTTGCGCGGGAAGAATTTTTTTCAGCTCGTCGAAGGCAAGACGCATCGTTTCGGCACTCAACAGCACTTGCGGCAAAAAAATTTTTCCCGAACCGAAATCGTCGCCAAGTTCATTCATTGCGGCGGTTAATGCGCGTTCCGTGATGTCATCGGCTGAAAAATTTTCGTCAACGGCTCTGCGAATCAGCGCGGGAATTTCGTCCTTGTCGCCTTCCTGCACGGCAACTTTAATCGCGCTCAACGTGTCGAGGATTTTGGAGTTTGGAGTTTTGAGTTTGGAGTTGAGCACGTCGACTTTCAGCTTTGAATATTTCAAGCCGTTTGGATCTTTGCCGAGCAATGCGGCGGCGGCTTTAAGCGCGTTCATCATCAATTCGTCGTAAGGATTCATAATCGGCGCGTCGAGACCTGCGGCGAGGCACATCGCGAAGAACGTCGAGTTAATCAGCGGACGATTCGGCAGACCGAATGAAATGTTGCTCAAGCCCATTGTCGTCGGCAAGTCAAATCGTTCGCGGTAAAGTTGCAACGTCTTGAGCACTTCGAGGCACGCATTTTTATCGGCGGAAATCGTCATCACCAGCGCGTCCAACAAAAAATCGCCGTCGTTGAGTCCGTGAGCTTTTGCCGCGTCGATAATCGTTTTCGCCACGTCAACGCGTTCCTGTGCAGTCTTCGGGACGCCGCTTGAAGTCAAGGGCAGAATCAAAATCGCCGCACCGTATTTTTTCGCGAGAGGCAAA
The DNA here is from genome assembly GCA_946547205.1 of uncultured Selenomonadales bacterium. GTDB lineage: Bacteria > Bacillota > Negativicutes > Selenomonadales > Selenomonadaceae > Quinella. The sequence continues at coordinate 3,235 of CAMNPA010000147.1, forward strand.
AATTTTTCCAAACGTTCCGGCTCCGCACTGACCGAATTAATCAGCGCACGTCCGGGAAAATTTTTCAGTCCTGCTTCCAAAGCTTGAGGGTCGCTCGTGTCAATGGCAAGCGGTGCGTCGACAATTTGCGAGACTTCGCGGACAGCTTGAGCCATCATTTGAGCCTGGTCAATGCCGCCGACGCCCATATTGACATCGAGAACATTTGCGCCCGATTTGACTTGATTGAGAGCATCGCGTTTGACGCCGAGCAATGAGCCGCCGCGAATTTCCGCCGCGAGTTTCTTCCTGCCGGTTGGATTGATTCGTTCGCCGATTAAAGTCGTGGGCAAATTTTTATCGATAACGACGGTTTTTGAACGGCTTGCAAGCATCAGCGGACGATTGAAACTTTTCTGCGCGGGCTGAAGATTTTTGACGGCGTTGGACAATTCGCGAATGTGAGCAGGCGTCGTGCCGCAACATCCGCCGAGATAAGTCGCGCCCGATTCAACGAGTTTGACAGCCCAACTGCCGAAAGTTTTTGCGTCCATCGGGAATTTCGTCACGCCGTTTTCGAGATAAGGCAGCCCGGCATTCGGTTGCACGCTGATTGGTTTGCAAGTGTTAGCCGCCAAAATTTTCACGACGGGAACGAGTTGCTCCGGGCCGAGCGAACAATTCACGCCGATAACACTTGCGCCCATTGCGTCCAAAATCACGGCTGCAGATTGCGGGTCGGTTCCTGTTACGGTGCGTCCGTCTTCGCTGTAGGTCAGTTGACAAATCACGGGCAAATTGCAAGCGTCCTTGGCGGCAAGGAGCGTCGCGCGCATCTCTTGAATGTCAATGCACGTTTCGATAATCAGAAAATCTGCGCCGGCTTCCGCAAGTGCTTGAGCCTGTTCGTAAAAAATTTCGTAAGCGTCGTCAAAGTCAAGGTCACCTAATGGCGCGATAAACTTTCCCGAAGGTCCGATGTCGCCCGCAACTTTGACGCGGTCACCTGCAACTTCGCGAGCGATTTTCACGGCGGCAACGTTCAATTCGCGGACACGATCGGCAATGCCGTAATGAGCGAGCTTGAGCCTTGACGCGCCAAAAGTGTTCGTCGTGATAATCGTTGAGCCTGCGTCGATATACGCGCGATGAATTTTCTTGACGACTTCGGGAGCGTCAACGTTCATCAATTCGGGACACGCACCGGCTTTAAGTCCGCCGGCTTGTAACATTGTGCCCATTGCTCCATCAAAAATTTCAATCATAAAAGTTTTCTCCTCTAAACTCCTCTAAATTAAATAACATCAAGGTGTTTCTGCCTTAATGTCTGCGTATTGTCGAAAATC
>CAMNPA010000148.1 GCA_946547205.1 uncultured Selenomonadales bacterium
GCAAGCTTTGACGTTTTGTCGACGGCACGCATTAAAGTTTCGCCAATCAACACGGCGTCGGCACCGAGAGCGCGAATTTTTTTCACGTCGTCAGAATTTTTAACGCCGCTTTCCGAAACGTAGAGCACATCACAAGGAACGAGACTTCGCAGACGTTTGGCGTTGTCCATGTCAACGGAAAAATCTTTCAAGTTTCGATTGTTGACGCCGATAATCCGCGCGCCGCAGTCAAGAGCACGTTTAATCTCAAATTCGTCGTGAGCCTCAACCAACGCGCTCAAGCCGAGTTCATCGCACGCCGCGATAAAATTTTTCAGCTCAACGTCGTCGAGTATCGCGCAGATTAAAAGCACCGCACTTGCTCCCAAAATTTTCGCCTGCCAAATCATGTACTCATCAACGACGAAATCTTTTCGCAGACACGGGATTGACACTTCGCGAGCAATTTCCGCCAAAAATTTGTCGTCGCCCAAAAAAAATTCCGGCTCCGTCAAAATCGATATGGCATCCGCGCCCGCCGATTCATACTCACGCGCAATTTCGACGTACGGAAAATTTTCGGCGATTAATCCTTTTGACGGCGACGCTTTCTTACATTCGCAGATGAACGACAAACCGTCAGACTTCAGCGCGACTTCAAACGGAAAATAATTTCTGCGCGGCAAACTCAAAGCTCGTTGCTTGAGTTCGTCGGCGGAAATTTTTTCTTTGTAACGGGCGACGCGCAACTTTGCACGCTCGGCGATTTTGTCCAGGATTGTCAAATGCAAAACTCCTTATCGTTGCTCCAAAGATTTTTTCAGCTCGGCGATCTCGGCGCGAAGTTTTTTATTTTCCTCTTCAAGTTTTATCCCGCGATTCAAATAAAGACTCGCCTTGTTGAAAAGATACGCGGCAAAGGAACAATCATCATCAGAATAAAATTCGGACTTGACCATTTCATAAAGGCCGGATTCGGGATATGTAGAATAAAATTCGAGCGTCGCCCAAATTCTCTGTTTCATGAACCAGTTGAGGATTTTGTATTGATAATCGGGCGAACTGTTCAGAGCGGGAATCGTCGTCGTGATTCGTTTGAATTCGTTGAAGCCGCAATTCACGGCGTGCATTCTCGTGAGAAAAAATTTCTTGACGGATTTTGGTTTGGTAACGGAGCCGAAGCGCGGTCTGCGAATATACGTGACGTTCGGCGCGATGAGATACCTTTTCGCCAAACAAAACGTCTCGAACGCAAACGGCATATCTTCGCAGACAGCCATATTCGCGAAAGAAATTTCATTGTCAATTAGAAAGTCACGACGATAAAAATGCAGCCACGTCGACCAAAAACCAAATGAAGGCGGATTGAGCCACTTTTGTACGCGCTTGGCAACTTCATACGTTTCCAAAATCGGAGCAGTTAATGGTTCCTTGCGACAGTAGATAACGGAAAGATTTTTCGGGTTCGTCAGCTCTTTCATATCTGTGAACGCCGGATCGTCTTCGGATTTTGCCTTGCCGTCCCACAACATGAAAGTTCCGTCGGTGTGCACAACTTCGGCTTGATATTCTTCAGCGAGCGTCGTCAATTCTTCAAGGGCAGTCGGCGTAAAAAGGTCGTCGCTGTCGAGAAAGGCGATATATTTTCCGCGAGCCCGTTGAATGCCAAAGTTGCGAGGCAAGCCCGGCGTCCCGGTATTTTTTTTGAGTTTGAGTCCTTTCAATCGTCCGCCGAAACGTTCAGCAAAACTTTCGACGACTTCAACGCTGTTATCGGTTGAGCAGTCATCAACGACGATAACTTCAAAGTCCGGCATCGTCTGATGGAGCAAACTCTCAAGCGTCTGCGGAATGCATTTTGCCGAATTGAACATCGGGATTATCACGCTGACGAGCGGATTTGTTGTTGACATCAAGTTATTCCTCCCGTGAAAGTCATCATTTTATTTTTAGGGTCTGTTGGTAAATTGCATTAGGCGTGTAAAATTTTTTTTATGTTTAGGATCTACTTTTTCTTTGCTTGCCCAAAGAAAAAGTAGCAAAAAGAAAGGGCACCGCTACGCGCGGGGCGAGGCAAACTTTTCGATAACTTCAACCGCTCACGTTGATTCAATTCCTCATTGCTCATTGCTAATTGCTCATTGCTAATTGATTCAGCGCGCGCCGGGTTTCAACTCTTTTCAAAGTAACTTTACCAACAAGCCCTATTTATTCCTCGTGACTGACGGCAACGAATTTTTCCAACGTGTCGAGAGCTTTGCCGCTGTCGATGAGTTGAGCCGCCAATTCGACGCTCGATTTGTTGCCGCCAATGTAAACGACCGCCGAAACGTTCTGCAAAACTTTCGACGACTTCAAAGCCGGTATCGGTTGAGTGAACTATTTATTCTCGTGACTGACGGCAACGAATTTTTCCAACGTGTCGAGAGCTTTGCCGCTGTCGATGAGTTGAGCCGCGAGTTCGACGCCCGATTTAAAATCATTCGCCTTGCCGCCAATGTAAAGTGCCGCGCCCGCATTCAAAAGGACAGCATTGCGTTTGTGACCGTGTTCGCCGCGCAGAATCGCACGAGTTATCGCCGCATTATCGGCAGGGTCTCCGCCGCGCAAATCGTCTTTTGTGCAACGAGTGAAGCCAAAATCTTCGGGCGCGATGACAAAATTTTTTATCCAGCCGTCGTTAATTTCGCAGATTGAAGTTGGCGCGCTCAATGAAACTTCGTCGAGCTTGTCTTGACCGTAAACGACCATGCCGCGTTTGACGCCGAGATTAATCAGAACTTGAGCGAGCGGCGCAACGAGATATTCCGCGTAGACACCGAGAATTTGCATTGACGGTTTGCCGGGATTCGTGAGCGGACCGAGAATATTAAACACCGTCCTAAAGCCGAGCTCTTTGCGAATCGCGCCGACGTATTTCATCGAGCTGTGATATTTCTGCGCGAAGAAAAAACATATGCCGACTTTGTTGAGCAGTTCAATACATTTTTCGGGCGATTGATTGATGTTGACGCCGAGAGCCTCAAGACAATCAGCCGCACCGCATTTCGACGACGCCGCGCGATTTCCGTGCTTGGCAACTTTCATGCCGCCCGATGCCGCGATAATCGCCGAGGTCGTGGAAATGTTAAAGCTCTGGGAATTATCGCCGCCGGTGCCGACAATCTCGAACAAGTCCATGCCGCTATCAACCGTCGTTGCATGTGAACGCATTGCCGCCGCGCAACCTGCTATCTCGTCAGTAGTTTCCGCACCCGCGCTTTTCGTCGACAGTGCAGACAAAAATGCCGCGTTCTGCGTCGGAGTCGTCTTGCCGCTCATAATCTCATTCATCACGGAAAACGCTTCATCGTAGGTCAAATCTTCCTTGTTCACGATTTTAACGATAGCTTCCTTAATCATGCTTGAAACTCCTTTGCTGCTGTTGAAACTTCAGCTGTTTATTTGAGCCGATAAATTTTCATTCGCCGCCTGCAACTCTTTAATTTGGTTTTGCTGAACATTCACCGTGTTAAAAAGATAAGCCATAAGCTCGGCGTCGAAGGTGTTAAATTCTTTCTTGACGAGTTCATTTAATTCAAGCGCGGTGTGTTTCCTGTAAAATTTCGCGGTTATCGAGATTCTGTAATTGGCAAACCACGCAAGGACGGAATAACGCACGTCGGGATTTTTTTGGAAGAAGTCTATTTCGTCCATGATGCTTTCAAATTCTTTACAGCCGTCGATCAAAGCGCGTGTCCTCTTGTGAACGTTTTCTTCAAAAGAAATTTCTGCTGTGTCGCGCGAAACGGAGCCTTGACGCGGGCGAATAATGCAAACGATATTCGGCACGTTCAGATAATTTTTAGCCAGACACAGTGCTTTAAAAGCAAAAGGTGCGTCTTCGCAGGTGAGCATCGGCGGGAAGAAAATATCGTTGTCGACGAGAAAATTTCGCCGATAAAACATGAGCCACGTTGCCCAAAAAGCATTTGCCTCCGAATTAATCCATTTGCGAACGCGCGCGCCTGTGTCGTTTAGCTCCAGAATCGGTTCGTCCAAATTTTCTTCGTCGTAAGATGCCACGGTGAAATTTTCAGGATTCGTCAATTCCGTCATATCGGTCATCGCGGGAAGATATATAGACGTAACTTTTCCTTCTTGCAGGCAAAAATTTTTATGCAACCGAACAACGTCCGCCTGATATTTTTCGGCGAGCGTCGTCAATTCTTCAAGCGCGGTCGTCGTAAAAAGATCGTCGCTGTCGAGAAAAGCAACGTATTTTCCGCGAGCCGTTTGAATGCCGAGATTTCGCGGAACGCCGGGCATACCGGTATTCTCCGTCAAAATAAGGACGCGCAACCTTCCGCCGAAACGTTTTGAAAATTTCATGACGACTTCGACGCCGTTATCGGTTGAGCAGTCATCGACGACGATAACTTCAAAATCCGTCATCGTTTGATAGAGCAAACTCTCAAGCGTCTGCGGAATGAACTTCGCCGAATTGAACATCGGGATTATCACGCTTACAAGCGGGCAATGTGACGCCGTATCGAAACCATTGCTCATTCCTAATTCCTCATTCCTAATT
>CAMNPA010000149.1 GCA_946547205.1 uncultured Selenomonadales bacterium
TTTTTCATAGGCACCTCTTAAGCTTCTGCCGGGTCATCAAAGCCGATAATCCACGTGGCGATAAAGCCGACAATGTACGCCGTCAACAGTCCGATGAAGTAAACGGCAATGTTATTCGTCGTGGCGGCGAGCGGTAAGCCGGAAATTCCCAACGTCGACGCACCGACCATAAACGACGCCTCAATCGCACCGCCGAACGCTCCGCCAATGCACGCCGCGATAAACGGTTTGAACAGCGGAAAAGTCACGCCGTAAATCAAAGGTTCGCCGACGCCCATAATTCCGACCGGCAACGCAGAGGCTATCGTTTTCTTGAGAAATTTATTTTTCGTCTTGAAGTAGACCGCGATTGACGCACCGACTTGACCTGCGCCAGCCATTGCCAAAATCGGCAAAAGAATCGTCACGCCGAATTGAGAGATTAAGTCGACGTGAATCGGAGTCATTGTCTGATGAATGCCGAGCATTACCAACGGGAGCCATACGCCTGCCAAAATGAATCCGACGAATGCGCCGCCCGATTGAATTGCCGTTGTTGCCGCCGAGCCGATTGCGTCCGAGACTGCGCCGCCGATTGGTTGCAACAGGAAAATTGCCGCCGTGCCCGCGATTAAAATTGTAAACAGCGGAGTCAAGAACAGGTCGAACATTTCGGGAATGACTTTGTGCAATTTCTTTTCAAGCCACGCCGCGAAACCTGCAACGATAATCACGGAGATAATTCCGCCGCGTCCGGGAACAAATGGCGTTCCGAAAATGTTCACGTCAGCAAGCCCGGGATGCGTCATCAACGCCGCGAGTACACCGCCGAGAATTGGTGCGCCGCCGAAAATTTTTGACGCGTTCACGCCGACGAAAAGATTCATGCCCCAAAAGACTGCGTTGCCCGCAATCATCAGCAGCTGAATCAACGGTTCTTCGGCAAGCGCAGGAGAAATTTTTATTGCCATGCTGACGAGACCTGTTATCAAGCCGCACGCGATAAAGCCCGGTATCAGCGGCGCGAAGATGCTCGAAATTTTTTTGAAGAACAATTTAACGGGCGTGGCATTTCGTGCGCGAATTTTGTCGTGCAAGGCTTTGGCGTCGCCGATTCTCACTGTGCCGACTTTAACGGTGTTGGTTGCCTCCAAAATTTGATTGACCGCAGTCGTGACGGAAGTTGCTCTTCCGACGCCGAGAATGACTTGAACTTCATCGCCGTCGACGTTGACGCCCAAAACTCCGTCAATTTTTTTCAGCGCGTCAATCATGTAGTCGTTTCGTTCAATCAGCTGCAGTCTGAGGCGCGTCATGCAATTTGTCGCTTGAATCACGTTGGAATAGAGGACGTTGCCGCTGCCGCCGACCGTGTTCAAAATATTTTTGGCGAGTTCGTCAATGTTAATCGCAATCGTCTCCAATCAATAGAACGGATAAAAATAACCGTGACCTGTTTCAGACGGATAGTAAGAGCCGGGCGTTTCGCTGTAAGTCACGCAGAAACGATAATAGCCCGTCGGGCCGCCTTTGGCAATGTTGTCGTCGATTTGCGGATCGAAAACGTATTCGACGCCGTTAATTTTGATGACGCACCAAATGTGTCCCGTGTAGCCGCCGGACGCGCGAGCCGTTTGCCCGTAAACCGTATAACAATTCAAGCCGATACTGCGCATCAACGCGGCGAATGCACATGAATAATCGTCGCAAGCTCCGACGTGACCCGCCAACATTCCATAAGCGCGAGCAGTTCCGTCTGCAACAGGAAAGTTTAGCCGCGTGATGTTGTCGCCGTATCTGCAGTTGTCGATGAGATAATCGTAGCACGCCAAAACTTTTTGATAAGTCGACATGCCGTCCCAAGTTATGCGCGCAAGAGTCGATTGAACAATTTCGTCGCAATAGTCCGCGCCGCTTGAAGTCGGAGAAAGTTCCGCATTGTTCAGCAGATATTCCGCGTCGGACGCCTCAACAGAACTCGTCAGCAAAATCAAAATCGCCGCGCACGTCACAAAAAAATTTCTCATTCCTAATTCCTCGTTCCCAATTGTTTTTCAAGCCATTCGCTCCACGGCAAGCCGATTTGTTCAGCGCGAGTGCCTTGCACGAATTCATAGAACAGCCGAATTTTTTTCGCGCGGTCACGAGTATTTTTTCCGTCCCAATCGTTGCCTTCGAGTTCAAGCAAAAGATTCGTGCCGCCCAAAAGATGTTGACGTTTGCAAATTTCCTCAAGCGGAAGTTCGGGATTCTTCATGATGTCGTACATTACAAGGAAAGAAGTCGTGCGCCCGTGACCTGCTTGACAATGGAAATGCAACCACGCGTTATCGGGCAACGTCGCGACAAAAGCTACAAACTCATCGACGAGTTCGGGCGCGGGAAATTGACCGTCTGTCGCCGCGAATCGCACGTAATGCATACCGGCTTGTTCAGCGGCTTCGCGTTCAGTCAACGTGAAATGCGGAATAATCGTCACGGGCTTTAACGTTTTCTTATCGGCATTTCCCAGCGGGACGAAGGTCGTTTCAACGTTGCGCAGAGCGTTCAAGCGTTCAGCCTCAATCGCCTCAACCTCGGAAGTGCTTTTGCCGAAATTGTCGATGTTGTGTTTGATGTGCCAACTGACGGGCAAGGAATTAACGAAGCCGTGACTTTCCTGCCGCAAGTCAATCATGAAAATTTTTGCGTCGGGCTCGCGTTCAAGAATTTTTTCGTAAATCGTGGACAGTGCGGCTTGCGAAGGTTGATTGCTCGCCGAAATGTGCAAGTCGTCCAAGCCTTGACGCGTGGGCGGTTTGCCGCGAAAAATGTTGTGCCACGGATCGCTCATCCAACGAAAATTCGCGGGCATTTCTGCGGAAGCTGTCCCGTCCAATCGCCACGTGCCCGAAGTTTTTTTGGCGTCCACTGCCGAAAAAATCGTCACGCTCAAAATAAAAATCACTGCGCCGATAAAAATTTTCTTCGACATAAAATTTCACTCCTCTGCAATTTGTTTATCCGCCTTGATTCGGTCAAAGAGTGAAATTTTCCTGCAAACGCCGCGCAGGATAATCGCATCGTCGAAAGAATCAATCACGCGGAGGCGACAACATGTTAAAAGAAAAAAAATCCGCGCTCATGAAGGCGACGGACTTGCTTGCCAATCAAGAACAGAGCTCGACGGTTTTACGGCGGAAGTTGCTCGCGCGAAAGTATGATGCCGCTGAAGTTGATGACGCGCTGGAAAAACTCAAGCGATACAATTATTTGGACGACGCGGAAGCTTGTCGGCGGCAGTTTGAAAATTTTTATGCGGACGGCAGATTGAGTGTGCGGCAGATTGTCGCGAAGTTGATTCAGCGCGGTTTCGACAAAAATTTTATTGAGCGATTGATTCCCGATGACGCTGACGAGCACGATTTGCTTGCGGCTGAAAAATTATTGGCGAAAAAATTTCCTGACGCTTTGAAATTCGACAAGGCTAAGGCGTGGCAATTTTTATCGACGCGCGGTTTTGACGGTGATGTTGTCACGTCGGCGATTGAAAATTTTTCGGACGCCAAAAAATAATTCCTAATTCCTAATTCCACATTCCTAATTAAAAAAAAATTCCCGTCGCTCAATCGAACGTCGGGTATTTTTGTAGAATTTTTTACGGTTGGTAATGTTCTTCAGCCTCCGTGACAAGGCGTCGAATGATTTCCTTTGCCGGCAAAATTTCTTCGATACGCGGCATGAATTCGCCTGTGAAAACCAAGCCCGTCTCCAAGTCGCCCTGTTGAGCACGCATCAGCGCACGGACAATGCAGAAATTGTGTTTGCACGCCTTCAAGCACGAGTCGCAAGTTTTCGGCGGAACAGGACCTTCCATCACGCGTTTTGAAAACGGAGTTCGCACGGCTCGACCGGGCAAGCCAACCGGGCTGTTGATGACGACGACATCTTCCGGCTTAGATTTGAGATAATATTCTTTCAAACTCGGTGCGCCGTTTGATTCGAGACTTGCCGCGAATCGTGAGCCCATTTGAACGCCGTCTGCGCCCAATTTCAACACGTCAGCGATGTCTTTGCCGGTAAGGACGCCGCCTGCCGCAATGACGGGAATTTTTACAGCCGCGCGAATCGGTTCAATCAGCTCACGGACGGAAATATCGGTGCCGAGATGACCGCCTGCCTCTTTGCCTTCAACGACGACTGCCGCTGCTCCGAGTTTCTGCGAAATTTTTGCCAGCTTAACAGAGGAAACAATCGGGACTATCGGCGTGCCGGATTCTCTGCCCAGCCCGAAAATATCGCGTGAAAATCCCGCGCCCGCAACGATTAAATCGATGCCCGCGTCCATTGCCGTATGAACAATCCCCGCGAAATCGCTTGCCGCGACCATTATGTTTATCCCGATTATTCCGTCGGTCAATGAGCGTGCCAATTTTATTTCGTAGCGCAATTCTTCATGCGCCATGCCCGACGCCGCGATAAGACCGATGCCGCCTTCATTGGCGACTGCCGCCGCGAGTCGTGCCGTTGACAGACGTATTGCCATGCCGCCCTGCACGATTGGGATTTTTGCTGTCTTATTTCCTATTT
>CAMNPA010000150.1 GCA_946547205.1 uncultured Selenomonadales bacterium
TTGATTCAATCAAGTTTTTGTCCTACTTTCTTTTGCGTTTAGGATTTACTTTTTCTTTGCTGATGAACTTCCTTTCTTTGCTTGCCCAAAGAAAGGAAGCGAAAGAAAGGGCACCTCGCAGGGGCGTGCCGGCAAACTTCGCGTCACGCTCAGTGGTGCCGGCGACCGCGCGTCCTTGCGCGGTCTATTTTTCATTCAATGCAAAAAAAATTTCCCGCAGCAATGACTGCAGGAGTTTTCTGTATAAAAATTTCTGATTAACGTTTTGAGAACTGGGACGCCTTGCGAGCCTTTTTGAGACCGTATTTGCGACGTTCCTTTTCGCGCGGGTCGCGAGTGACGAAACCGGCTTTTTTGAGTGCGGGACGTAAATCGGCATCGAGTTCCATCAATGCGCGAGTGATGCCGTGACGAATTGCGCCTGCTTGACCTGTCGTGCCGCCGCCTTTGACGTTGGCGATAACGTCGTATTTATCTTCCATTTCGGTAAGAACGAGCGGTTGACGGACAATCAGCTCCAAAGTTTTCAAGCCGAAATATTCTTCCATTGCGCGATTGTTAATCGTGACTTTGCCGTCGCCCGGAACGAGACGCACGCGGGCGATTGAACTTTTGCGGCGACCTGTGCCGTAGTAGCTTACTTGTGCCATAATGTCATCTCCTTAGCGCGTTTCAATTTTGAGTTCTTCGGGCTTCTGTGCGGCGTAAGGATGTTTGTCGCCGGCGAAGACGTGAAGTTTTCTGAACAGATCTGCGCCGAGTTTATTTTTCGGCAACATACCTTTGACGGCGTGTTCGATGACGCGTTCGGGAAATTTTCTCATCCAATCGCCTGCAGTTTCATATTTGCCGCCGCCGAGATAGCCGGTGTGATGGAAGTAAACTTTTTTGCGGAGCTTTTTGCCGGTGAAGACAGCTTTTGCCGCGTTGATGACGATGACAAAATCGCCGGTGTCGACGTGCGGCGTGAACACAGGTTTATTTTTGCCGCGCAGGACGGTTGCGATTTGAGCTGCCAAACGTCCGACGGTTTTTCCTTCGGCGTCGACGATGTACCATTTGCGCTCAACGTCGCCCGCCTTTGCAATGTACGTATCTTTCATGAAATTTCCTCCATGACTTGAAATTAACGGAGTTCGCTTTTGCCCGGGGCTAATGGAAACATCGGCAAACCGCCATACTCACGCGATTTTAATTGAAACGTTGCCGACTGTCAAGGAAAATTTGGGGCGTGGCAGATTTTGTTTGCAGGAAAAAATTTCGCGAGGCAGAAAAATTTTCGTGTTTAGAAAACATCACAGACGGAGGAAAGGCAATGGGACTTAGAAAAAAATTCATGACGTTGGCTTGGATTATGGCTATGACGATTGTCGTTGTGTGCGCCATAAGTTATCATTTCGCAAGCGACGAACTCGAAGGCAGCGTTGACAGTGAACTGCGCTTGACTGCCAACAGAGAAGCTACTCAACTTAACGGTTGGCTTGAGACGAAAAAAGCTTTCGGCGAAAGTACTTCCAATGTTTTAACGAGCTTGAACGGAAATATGACGTTGCTCAAGTCGCGGGAAGTTTTGGGCACGATCACTTCCGACAAAGAAATTTTGGACATGGCGTTTGCATTGGAAGATAAATACATTGCCTGCTACTACGCGGGCGACATCACCGGCAAACTCGATCCGACGACTCGCGCCTGGTTCAACAATGCTCGTGACCTTGACAGAGCGTTTTTCACTGCGCCATATATCGACGTGAACACCAAAGCTTACATCGTTTCAATCGGCGTGCCCGTCAAAGCGAACGGCAAATTTATCGGCGCGTCGTGTCTTGATCTGTCTCTGGACGTTTTGAGCGAACAAGTTAAGCACATGAACTATCACGGCGAAGGTGCCGGAATCATCACGGAAGCGAACGGAAATATTTTGGCAACGTCGCAATTCGGAGAGCCCACGAAAAATTTCAAGGAGATTGACGGCATCGGCGGCTACTTTGATGAAATGGTCAAGGAGCGCAACGGCTACTTTGCTGTCACGATTGACGGCGAAGACATGGTTTTTGCTTATTCGACTGTTCCCGCGACAGGTTGGCTTATCGGAATAACGGTGCCCGCCACGGCAGTTTTCGCGCCGCTTAGAAATTTGCGCATACTCTTCGGCGTGCTGATTGTTTTGGGATTTGTCACGGCGTTTGCAGTTTGTCTGATTATCGCCGGAAAAATCACGACGCCTGTTGCGCGACTGGAAGAATATGCAATTCAGTTGGCGAAGGGCAATTTGTCGATGGCGAACTTGCCGATAACTTCCAACGATGAAATTGGCGCACTTACTCGCGACTTCAACACGATGAAAGAGAATTTGCAGAAACTCATAACGAAAATGTCCGTGAACTCTGAACACGTCGCCGCATCGTCGCAGGAATTAACCGCCAGTTCTCAATCTTCCGCCGATGCCTCTGTTCATGTGGCTGAAACCGTCAACGAAGTTTCAACCGCCGTGAGCGACCAGAAACAGAATATCGACTCCGCCAAAGAAAAAATTGACGGTATCTTCAACGACATTAAAGCTGTCGAGGAAAAATCTCGTATCGTCGCCAAAACGTCAAATCAAACGTCGGAAGCGGCTCAAACCGGCTCTCAACTCATGGGCAACGCCGTTGACAGCATGGGACGCATTGAATCCAGCGTTCTTTCTTCGGCTGATGTTGTCAAGAAACTCGGAGAGAACAGTCGGCAAATCGGACAAATCGTCGACGCAATCGCCGCCATTTCCGAACAAACGAATCTGCTTGCACTCAACGCCGCCATTGAAGCTGCTCGTGCCGGCGAACACGGTAAAGGCTTTGCAGTCGTCGCAGAAGAAGTCCGCAAACTCGCCGCGCAGTCTCAAGAATCAGCGGAGCAAATTAAAGTCCGTATCGATTCAATTCAGCGCGACACTGAAGACGCCGTTGACGCAATGCAGACCGGCACGAACGAAGTTAAATCGGGCACGAACGCCATTCGCGAAGTCGGCGAACAATTCGGGCACATTCTTTCAATGGTCAACAACATCACGACGCAAATGGACGAGATTAATTCTTCCGTGCAGACCGTCTCGAAGGAAGCCGCCGCGATTGTCGTAATGGTTGAGTCGATTGACAAGATTAGCCGCAAGACCGCCGACAACATGAAAGCTATTTCCTCGTCGACTGAAGAGCAATCCGCATCCAACCAAGAGATCGCCGCCGCCAGTCAAGCTCTGTCGAAAATGGCTGAAGACATGCAGGACGCCGTCGGGCAGTTCAAAGTTTGAAAAATTTTCGTCGCGCCTTACGCAGGTCGTTGCTGAAAATGCAACCACAAAAATTTTGCCGATAAAAGTTTCGGCAAATTTTTTTTATCCGACAATGTGAAGATGTCTCGTCTCTGTTAATTGTTCGATGAATCTCGCGCGACAGGTTTGCGGATGACCGACGCTGAAACTTCGACTTCGTTGCTCTTGACCGTAACGCCTTCGGGCACGTCCAATTTCAATGTCCCGTTGAAAATTCGCTGACCGGTCTGCACAGTGAAAGGCACCGTCTTTATCGTGACGATTGAATTTATCACGGACTCCGCACCGCTGATTTCAATCTGCGCGGGCTCGACTTTGATTTTGGTAAGCTCCCAACCGTCCATTGTGGAAAGTTCCGCGACGACAGGAACAATCTTTTTCTTCAAGCCGCTCTCAATTTCAACGGAAACGGTTATGACGCTGGGCACAACATGCACGTGCGGAACGATAACGCCGTTTTCATCGACAGCATTCATCGGGATTTGCATTTCAAAATTTGACGTGTTGCCCGACAAATTCACCGTACCATAAACTCTGACGACCTTTTCAACAAAACTTTTCGCGCCAACCAACGTGACCAGTTCCATCGATTTGCTGATTTGTTTAATCGCAGAATTCGCGCCGACACTTCCCGACGTTATCAGCTCAATCGGAATTTGTCTTTCAATCAGCGGATCGAGAGTGACAGTCAGCGTAGCCGGTTTGGTTTCCACAAGCTCAAAACCTTGCGGCATCACGACTTGCGGAGTGATTTTATGTTCGCCTTCTTCCATGCCGTCCATGTTGGCATAAACGCGGAAAGCATTGGCGTTGTATTTGACAAAGTAAGAGCGCGGCGCACGAGTTTCAATTTGCACCGTCGACACATCGCACACGGGCACGAATTCATATGCGGCGTTGGAAATTATCAGCGGCACGGTATAAGAACCGTCAATTTCCGGGTCTTGATCTTCCATGACGAAAACCCACATTGCGAATGCCACAATCAGCGCGATAATTTTTTTTAAGAAATTGCGGCGGAAGAGATCAAGTATCTGCGTCATTTGTCACTCCTCCATTTGCCAAAAAATTTTCCGAACAGCTTATCTTCCTTGCGCACAAAGGCGGGACGAATTTTCGCGGCAAGTGTCTGCTCATCAAAGCGGCGTGTCAAATGTCCGCCTTCAGCAACGGAAATTGTGCCGGTCTCTTCGCTGACGACGACAATCAACGCGTCGCACTGTT
>CAMNPA010000151.1 GCA_946547205.1 uncultured Selenomonadales bacterium
CAAGAAAAAACCGGCAACGATGCTCGCGCCGATTATCGGAAGAAAGCGTTCTATTTTTTGCACGTTGAAGACGGTTTCGGACACGTTCAACGCGATTTCGTCATCAAGAATTAATTTGCCGACTTTGGCGGTTTTTTATGCGGCGGCGGTTTTTTCTGCCCTGACTTTGACGGCGGCGGCGCACCTTTTGGCGGATTGTTATCCTGCGGCTCGTCCGGCATCACCGTATCGCGAAACTTTGTCCAAAAATCTAAATATATCATTGAAACTTTGTCCGCATGAGTCGGGCATTTTTTTTCTGTCGTGCATTGTGCGTGATGAAAATTTGCGGCTTCGGCGAACTCAAGGTCAACGAAAAATATTGCGCTGACAATCGCCGTCGCCAATATTAAATTTTTCGCTAACCTTCTCATTCGAGTTCAGTCCTTAGTGAATTTATCTGCGCGGGATTTGCGGCGGTTGGAATCTGCCACTGCCGCGATTGTCTTGGGAAGGGCGAGCTTTGCTTGGTGCTTGGCGCAGTGACGGTTGCGCAGGACGACGCGGCGCGTAATCTCGTGGCGGTGTATTTTTTCGGCGCGGAACATCAATCGGCGGCACAAATCGGCGATGACGTTGCGGCACGATATTTGCCTGTTCTATAACATTTACCGAATAAATTTTCAAGTCCGACGCCTCGACCGTTTCCGCAAAAAAAATTGTGGCTGCAAATACCGTCAAGATCGTTGCGAATCGTTTCATTAAAAAATCCTCCGACAAGGAAAAATTTTTTGCTCGTCATGCCAAATCTTTTACCAGAAAAATTATGAGCAGACTGCCGATAATTTCGTGCGGGAAGCCAAGAGCGACTCCGATTAGTGCCAATATCAGCAACATTTGAATCACTCCCTTGACAATGTTTTATGTTGAAATGATTCTACAAACTTTTTCTTTGATTGTCATTAGGGCAGGATTAAATTTCTTGCGGCTCAATCGTGCGCTAGAATCGGACTTCGACGCCGCGACTTTGCAGATACTCTTTGACTTGGCGAATCGTGTACTTGCCGTAGTGGAAAACGCTCGCCGCCAAAACCGCATCAGCCTTGCCGTCAACAAGCACGTCGTAAAAATGTTCAAGCTTGCCTGCGCCGCCCGAAGCAATGACGGGAACATTAACCGACTCACTGACCGCGCGCGTCAATTCGATGTCGTAGCCGTCCTTGGTGCCGTCAGCGTCCATGCTCGTCAACAAAATTTCGCCCGCACCGAGTTCAACGCCGCGTCGAATCCATTCAAGGCAATCAAGACCCGTCGGAGTTCTGCCGCCGTTTACGTAAATTTCCCAGCCCGAATCGTCACGACGTTTGGCATCAACCGCGAGCACGACGCATTGACTGCCGAAACGTTTGGCACCGTCGCTGATGAGTTGAGGATTTTTGACCGCCGCAGAGTTGACGGAAATTTTATCGGCACCCGCCGCGAGCATGACGCGCATATCTTCAGCAGTGCGAATGCCGCCGCCGACAGTGAACGGAATGAAAACTTGAGCCGCACAATTTTTGGCGACTTCAATCATCGTGCCGCGCCCTTCATGAGAAGCCGTGATGTCCAGAAAAACGAGTTCGTCCGCGCGTTCAAAGTCATAACGTTTGGCAAGTTCAACGGGATCGCCTGCGTCGCGAAGTCCGACAAAATTCGTGCCCTTGACGACGCGTCCGGCTTTCACGTCCAGACAAGGAATAATTCTTTTAGTCAACATATCAATCACCTTAAAGAGTTGAATTCGATTTTTTTGCTCGGCGTCAGAGATTTTAACGGCGCGTTGATGAATTGATTAATTGCCGCTATCGTCACGTCGAAATTGTCCAAAAATGCCGTGTGCCAAGCCTTCGGGACGACGCACAGCCGCGAATTTGCAATCAGCTGATGAGCCGCCAAAACCGTCGCAACGGGCGCATGATCGTCCTCGTCGCCGACAATCAACAGCACCGGGCATTTGATTTTTCCGAACGTCTCCGCTCCGATATTCTGTTCGCTCCAAAATTTCATGTAGTCGTTTAAAAATTCCTGCCAACGTTCGGGCTCCGGACGAATTTTTTTCTGCGCGGCGAAAAATTCTGCGTCAACTTTCTCCAACGCGGCAAAGTCAATCGTCGCAGGGAAATAGCCCGCCGTCAAAGTTCCCGCACCAATCGCCGTGATTCGTTCGACACGAGCGGGATACAGCGCGGCAATTTCGTAAGCGGTATAAGCTCCGTCGCTGAATCCGAAAATTTTCACGGGCGCAGAAATTTTCAACGCGTCGAGAACTGCAAGCGCATCGTCGGCTTTTTGAGGATAAGTCAGCGGCGAATGACCAATTTCGGAATGACCGTGACCGCGCGTCGACATCACAATCAGCCGATGATTTTTCTTCAGCTCGTCGAGAATTTTGCCGAGTTCGTAAGGCGTGCCGACACCGCCGCCGTGCAAAATCAGAATCGGTTCGTCCTTGCCGTAGACTTCATAATAAATTTTCGCGTCGACAACCTCAACGTAATTGCAGACCGTCAAATTGTCGCCGTAAGGAATTTTGCTGCCTTGAACGTCGCCTTGCATGAAATATCTCATAAAAAATCCTCCAAAAATTTTTACGGGCACATTTTAATCGACACGCGCCGCTTTGTAAAATCAAAAAGCTCACGATAAACCGCGAGCTTCTGATTTATTTTCCACGCAACCTGCAAGCGTCAAAGAAATTTCGTTGCCAATTCGTTGAGCGTTATCGCCGAGGAATAGTAATTGCCTTGAACGTTCGTTATCGGGAAATTTTTCACCGTCTCGCGAATGGAAGAATCTTCAACGCCCTTGAGGCAAACTTTCGTTCCGAGTTCCGACGCCAGCTCCGACAGGTGCCGCACGATTTGCAAATTGCCGGGCTTGTCGTTTATGTGCATGATGTAATCGCGTTCAAGTTTGATGAAGTTCGGCGCAAGGTCACGCAGAAAATCAATCGACGCTACGCCGCTGCCGAAATCGTCAATCAAGCAGAGAATTCCCTTGCGTTTCAGTGCGCGAACGATTCGCCGCAAAATATCCGGCTCAATCAGTCGACAGCTCTGCGTCAACTCGAAACAAAGATTTTTCAGCGGAAAACCGACGGCGGTTGAGATTTTGTCAATTTCTTCAAACAGCAGGTCGTCGACAATCTGCGCGGGCGAGATGTTGACGTTGAGCATCAAGTCGGGCTTGCGTTGCAGAATTTTCAATCCGTCTTCCATTGCGCGGCGCAAAATCCAATAGCCGAGCTCTTCAAAGAGATAATCGCCTTCGATGACGGGCACATAAGCCGACGGCGACACTTCACCGAAACGTTCGCTGTGCCAACAGAGCAAAGCTTCCATTGACGTTAATTTTTCCGTTTGCGCGTCGAAAACCGGCTGATAACGCAGAGAAAAATTTTTGCAGTCCATCAAGATACAGTCGCGAACTTCGGCGAGCAGCTCCAAAGATTCGTGCGTAGTTTTGCCGACAGCTCCGTTGTAGTTGACGAGTTTGCCGTTGTGATAAAATTTCGAGTCGTTGTAAGCAAAAGCCATGCAAGCGTAAATCGTGCGCTCATCGGAAACGCCGCCGTCGAAGTGAATCATTCCGCCGTTAATCGACAGAACTTGGCGAACATTTTCAATCGGCAAACCTGCCTGCGCCGCACGACGGAGCTTGTCATATTTAACGGCAACTTCTTCGGGCGAAAGACTTTCCGTCAGAAATGCAAACTTCGCGCCGTCCATGCGATAAACAGTGCCTTCCTGCCCGATGATTTCTTGAAGAAGCCAGCCCGTCTGTTGCAAGACAGCGTTGCCGAAAGAGTAGCCGTGTTCGTCGTTGATGTTGGTCATGCGATTTATTCCGCATAAAACCGCGACGCAAGATTTTTTCAGCTCAATTGCTGCGGCAAGGTCACGGAAAAAGCCGTATTGATTGCGCAAGACGGTTATCGGATCGGTGCTCTCGGTCAAGCCTTCGTTAATCATGATGCCGCCGACAAGTTCAACTTTGCCGTCCGCATCACGAATCACCGCGCCGATATATCGCAACGTGGCATAGGTGCCGTCGTTTAGCCGCGTGCGATAAGTCAAGTCGTAGCCCTGCGATTTGTTGAGCATGATGTTGCTCATGATTTTTTCGTAGCGGGCACGATCTTCCGGATGAATGAAGTCCGACCAATTATAAGCACCGTCGGCAATGTATTCGCCGGGCAAACCGAACAAATCAACGGCGGCGGGACTGTAACGCGTCACTTGCCCTTTAACGTCGTAAATCGAAACGTAACTGCCGCGCCCTAAAAGCGTGAAGGCGTCAAACAGGTCGTCGAGAATTTTCCGATGCTCAATTTTTTTTGTCATGCTCTCAACTCCTCTTTAGCTTCTGATTTAATATAGCACAGAAATTTTTTTTGGCAACACAGAATTCGGCGGCGATTGTTGTACCAAGCGCGGCAGATGTTAGTTACGTGACGTTTTGAATAAACAAAACCATGACGCTCTTTGTAACAGTCGC